>NZ_JBFTJF010000008.1:0-256195 GCF_056395305.1 Variovorax sp. 10L426
AGCGCAGCGGTACGCGGATCAGGGCTGCGCGTGTTTGAGCGAAGCGAGTTTCGCGCGGACCCCGCGTACCGTGAGCAGCGCAGGGCAGCCGCGAAGCGGCCGGTGACGTCGGCCGGCCCAGCGCACACCGCCCGCCTCCGCCACCCCAAGACCCTCTACCTCATCTCCTCAATAGCTTCCCGCATAAACCGTGTGATGCTCCGCACAGCCACAGAATCCGGCCGTCCCGCAAACCGCAGCGCCCGAATCGGCACCGGAATGTGAGGCTCCAGCGTCAACACATCCACTTTCTCCCGATCCGCCGAACAGGCCGTGCATCCATCAACCAGCGCAACCCCGAGCCCGTGATGCGCCATCGCAAGCGCCGCGTGATAGGTCTGCACCGTGACCACCGCCTGCTGAAAGCCAACCCCCGCCTGACGGCAAGCCTGGCTCAGGCTAGTGCCGACCGGATCGCGACTGTCGAGCCCCACCACCGGCAGATTGACCAGATCGTGCAAGGCCACCGACCCATTGCGCAGAAGCGCGCGTGACAGCATCCCCTTCGGCGCGATGCACACCATGCGGCTGTCCGCCAGCGCTTCTTGCGTCAACGAAGGATGCACCGCCGGACTGAACGCAAAGCCCACGTCTGCCTCCTGTAGAAGCAGCGCCGACATGATCTGCGGCGAGTGCAGTGACTCCACCGTCACAGCCACGCCCGGATGCTTCTCCCGGAAACGCTTGAGCGCGCGCGGCAGCACTTCATAGCTCAATGCCAGCACCGTGAGGATGCGCAACTCCCCCGCATCACTGGCCGTGCGCAGGTTCGCCGCCAGCCGCTGCACCTCGTCGAGCTGCGCGAAAAGCCGCTCGATGTGCGGATACAGCGTCAACGCCTCCGTCGTCGGCGTCAGTCGTCCCTTGGCGCGCTGGAAAAGCGCAAACCCCAGTTGGATCTCCGCATGCTGCAAGGTCCGGCTCACTGCCGGCTGCGTGATGTTGATGAGTCGCGCTGCCGCGCTCACGCTCCCGGTGAGCATGATCGCGTTGAAAACCTCGATGTGACGTAGGCGCATCGCGAGAGAAGCTGCGCCTCAGTTGGAAGCAGGCCCGACCTTGCCGCGCGACACGTCCATGATCATCTGCGTCGCCAGATAGAGCCGCGGTTCGATCGAATCGATCAGTACATATTCGGCATCCATCGAATGCGCGCCGAAGCCCTGGAGGCCGAAGCGCTCCACCACCGCCGCCTTGGTCTTCAGTGCGGCAAAGGCGGCGTCGGTGCCGCCGCCGGCGACCTTGTTGTCCGCGCCCAGCGGCAGGCCAAGCTCCCTGTAGATCTGCTGCGCATGCGCTGCCAGCGCGCGCGATGCATCCGTGGCCTCCAGCGGCGGACGACGGCGCTCGAACTTGACCTCGACCTTGGCCTGCGGAATCAGCTGATTCTTCGCGCGCTCCCGCACCTGCTGCTCGATGCGGTCGTAGTCGCTCACCTTCAGCACCCGCACATCTGCGCCCGCCGTCGCAGTGGCTGGAATCACGTTGCGATTGGTGCCGGCGCGCGAGATGGTCCAGTTCATCTTCAGGCCGGTCGCCGGATCGGACAGGTCACGCATCTGCAGGATCTGATTCGAAAGCTCGTACAGCGCATTCACGCCCGCCTCGGGTGCCGAACCCGCGTGCGAAGCCTTGCCCGTGACGTTGAGCGTGACAGACGCAATGCCCGCGGTCGCGAGCGACAGCTTGTCTTCGCGAACCGAAGACCCCTCGAACGACATCACCACGTCATGCTCACCGCCCAGCCTCGTAATGAGTGAACGCGCGCCCGGCGAACTGATCTCCTCGTCGCCGTTGATCAGGACCGTCAATGTGCCGTAGTCCTTGAAGTTCAACGCTTTCAGCAGCGCCACCGTGTGAGCGATGACCGCGACGCCCTGCTTGTCGTCCGCAATCCCGAGCCCATAGGCCTTGTCGCCATCGATGCGAAACGGCTGCTGATTCGACATGCCGATCTGGTAGACCGTGTCCATGTGCGCGATCAGCATGATCTTCTTCGTGCCCGTCCCCTTGAACGTCGCACGCACCACCTTGCCGATCTTCTCGGGCGTGTCCTCCATGCGGTAGGCATCGGCCGACGGATCGATCAGTTCGACCTCGCCGCCAAGCGCCCTGAACTTCTCGACAATCAGATTCGCAATCTTGTCCAGCCCTTCCAGATCACGGCTCCCCGATTCCACAGAAACCAGCTGCTTCAATGTCTCCAGCAACGCCGGCTTCTCCTTCGCGGCAAGCGAAGCGAGACGCTCATCAGGCGCAGCAAAAGCGCAAGCACAAGCAAAACTCAGCGCCGTAAGGACAAAGGCCCGACGCCCAAAAGCAGTAGCAACATTCATTGTTCTCAGTTCTCCAAGAGAGGGACATTCCAGAAACACCGCGGAACCGGCTTCGCCGGGCCGCTGGTGTTGCCCCCGGTAGGGGGTGGGCGGCTACACGAAGTGAGCCAACCTGGGGGCGAGCGTATCTAGGCTAGTGTGCTTTATCCCAATTGGGCCCAAAGCCGATCTCCGCAAGCAGCGGCACCTTGAGTTCCGCAACGCTCGCCATGATCCGTGGGATCTCGATGCGAACCCACTCGACTTCATCTTCAGGCACTTCGAACACCAGTTCGTCGTGCACCTGCATGATCATCTTTGTCCCGCGCTTCTCGGCGTCGAGCACGTCCTGCACTTTCACCATGCTGAGCTTGATGAGATCGGCAGCGGTGCCCTGCATCGGCGCGTTGATGGCCGCACGTTCGGCGCCGCCTCGACGCGGGCCGTTGGGCGAGTTGATCTCCGGCAGATAGAGACGGCGGCCGAACACGGTCTCGACGTAACCTTTCTGCTTGGCCAGCGCCTTGGTCTCGTCCATGTACGCCTTCACGCCGGGATAGCGCGCGAAGTAGCGCTCGATGTAGGACGCCGCGGCCTTGGTCTCGATGCCCAGGTTGCGCGCAAGGCCAAAGCTGCTCATGCCGTAGATCAGCCCGAAATTGATCACCTTCGCGTAGCGGCGCTGCTCGCTCGACACCTGGTCCACCGCGACGCCAAACACCTCGCCGGCCGTCGCCCGGTGCACGTCGATGCCTTCGGTGAATGCGCGCAGCAGCGATTCGTCGCCGCTGATGTGGGCCATGATGCGCAGTTCGATCTGCGAATAGTCGGAGCTCGCGATCACACTGCCCGCCGGCGCGACAAAAGCCTCGCGCACACGGCGGCCCTCGACCGTGCGGATCGGGATGTTCTGCAGATTGGGGTCGTTGCTGGACAGCCGCCCCGTCACTGCAACGGCCTGCGCGTAGTGCGTGTGCACCCGACCGCTGCGCGGATTCGCCAGCAAGCCAAGCTTGTCGGTGTAAGTGCCCTTGAGCTTCGACAAACCGCGATGCTCCAGGATCTTGGCAGGCAACGGGAAATCCTCGGCGAGCTTTTCCAGTACCTCTTCGTCGGTGCTCGGTGCGCCGCTCGGTGTCTTCTTGACAACCGGCAGGCCCAGCTTGGTGAAGAACACCTCGCCGATCTGCTTGGGCGAACCGAGATTGAAGGGCTGGCCCGCGAGTTCGTAGGCCTCCTGCTCCAGCGCCATGATGCGCTTGCCGAGTTCGTTGCTCTGCGCGGCCAGCGTGGGCGCGTCGATCAGCACGCCATTGCGTTCGACGCGGTAGAGCGTCTCGCTGGATGCGATTTCCAGCTCGTAGATGAAGCGCAGCTTCTCGTTGGCTTCGAGTTGCGGCCAGAGGACGCGATGCACGTCCAGCGTCTGGTCGGAATCCTCGCACGAGTATTCGGCGGCCTTGTCGATCGACACCTGGCTGAACGAGATCTGGTGTGCGCCCTTGCCGCAGAGGTCTTCGTAGTCGATGCCCGTACGGCCCAGGTGCCGCTCCGCCAGACTGGCGAGGCCGTGCGGCTTGTGCACCTCCAGCACGTAGCTCTGCAGCATCGTGTCGTGCGCATAGCCTTGCACCTCGATGCCGTGGTTGGCGAACACATGGCGGTCGTACTTGATGTGCTGGCCGAGCTTTTTCTTCGTGCCGTCTTCGAGCCAGGGCTTGAGCTTTGCCAGGACTTCATCGCGCGGCAGTTGAACGGGCGCGTCGGGATAGTTGTGGCCCACCGGGATGTAGGCCGCCTCGCCCGGCGTCACGCTGAAGCTCAGGCCGACGATTTCGGCGCGCATCTCGTCGAGCGAGTTGGTCTCGGTGTCGATCGCCACGAGCTCGGCCGCCTGGATTTTGGCCAGCCAGGTGTCGAAGGCCTCCCAGGTCATGATCGTGTCGTAGGCCAGGTTGGAGACCTTGGCCGCGGCTTGGAAACTGGGATCGTCGAAGAGGCCGGTGCCGCCTTCCGGTCCCTTGCGCTTCTTGTTCTCCTCGATCAGTTCGGGCTGCACCTCGTGGGCTTCCAACGTCTTCACCAGGGACTTGAAGCCGTACTGTTCGTAGAAGGTCTTCAGGGCATCCGTCTGTTGCGGTCCGATGGCGATGGCGTCCAGCGAGGGCAGCCCGCTCACATGCTCGCCGAGGTCGCAATCGGTCCGGATGGTCACCAGCCGACGGCCTTGCGGCAGCCAGTCGAGCGCCTTGCGCAGGTTCTCGCCGGCCTGGCCCTTGACCTCGCCGGCACGTGCGATGAGCGCATCGAGCGAACCGTATTCGAGCAGCCACTTGGCGGCTGTCTTCGGACCGACCTTCTCGACGCCGGGGACGTTGTCGACCGTGTCGCCGACCAGGGTCTGGTAGTCGATCATCAGGTTCGGCGGCACGCCGAACTCGGCCGTCACGCCGGCCACGTCGCGCTTCTTGCCGTTCATCGTGTCGATGATGGTGACGTGCTCGTCCACGAGTTGGCTCAGGTCCTTGTCGCCGCTGGACACCGTGACTTCAATGCCCTGGACGGCGGCGGTCCGGGCGAGCGTGCCGATCACGTCGTCGGCCTCGATGTCGGGCACGCAAAGGACCGGCCAGCCGAGCATCCGTACGACCTGGTGGATCGGCTCGACCTGGCTGCGCAGGTCGTCCGGCATCGGCGAGCGATTGGCCTTGTAGGCGGGGTACCAGTCGTCGCGGAACGTCTTGCCCGGCGCGTCGAAGACGCAGGCGGCGTAGTCGGCCCGCACCTCGCGGCGCAAGGCCTGCATCATGTTGATCATTCCCCGGATGGCGCCCGTGGCGGGACTGCTGTTGTCGCCGGGTACGGCGCGCAGGTCGGGCATCGCGTGAAAGGCGCGATAGAGATAGCTCGATCCGTCGACGAGCAGCAGCGTTTTCTTGTCGGTCATCAAGGCATTTTGCCGTGCCGCGACCGGCCGTCCGGAAGGTGTGCCGGAACGCCACGGACTTGTATCCCTGAAGCGAGCGCGGACCTACAATCCTGATCATGTCTTCCACGTTGCTTCACGTTTCCCGCATTCGCCTGGCCACGCTGATGTTCGCCAGCGTCGCGGCGATTGCCGCCGTACAGGCCCAGACCCCCCCGCCGGCGCAGCAGCCGGCCCCGGCGGGCAAAACGGAAGCGGACAAGGAAAACGGCCGCCAAAACCAGAAGATCGAGCACATCCATACCGAAGACAGCGGCGCCACCGTCGACGAGGTTCGCGTCGGCGGCCAAACGATGAGCATCACCGTCAAGCCCAAGAACAACGCGCCGGCGTACAACGTCATGCCCAACCGCGAACAGGGCAGCAACATGCAGGGCCAACCCGATTCGAGCAACTCAGACCCCGGCTCGCGGGTCTGGTGGAACGTCTTCAAGTTCTGAGCGCACGGTGGCAGTTTTCACGGAAGTCGGATTCGACGAAGCCGACGCGCTGGTGCAGCGCCTGGGACTCGGCCCGCTGAGCGAACTTCGAGGCATCGAAGGCGGGATCGAGAACACCAACTACTTCGCGACCACCGCGACGGGTGAGTTCGTGCTGACCTTGTTCGAGCGCCTCGGCCCCGAACAGCTTCCGTACTACCTTTGTTTGATGAAGCACCTCGCGGCACGGGGTATTCCGGTGCCGGAGCCAGTGGCCGATCCGAAGATCGAGCCGATGCAAGGGCACCCGCTTTCGATACCCGCCAACGCGCCTTGCGAGTTGCTGCACACGGTGGCCGGCAAACCTGCCGCCGTGGTGCAGCGCCTTCAGGGCAAGAGCGTACTGGCACCCACGGCACGACACTGCGCTGAACTCGGCCGCCTGCTGGCTCACATGCACATTGCTGCGCGAGACTATCCGCGCATCCAACCCAATCTGCGCGGCCTGCCGTGGTGGAACGACACCACGCCTGTGGTCTTACCCTATTTGGAGGCCCCGCAAGCCGCACTGTTGCGCAGCGAACTCGCCTACCAGAACCACATCGCCGAATCCTCGGCCTACGCCGCGCTGCCGCGCGGGCCGATCCACGCCGACCTGTTCCGGGACAACGCGATGTTCGACACCCACGCCAGCGCCGACGCGCCACGGCTGACGGGCGTCTTCGACTTCTATTTCGCCGGCACCGACACATGGCTTTTCGACGTGGCCGTGTGCCTGAACGATTGGTCCATCGACCTCCAGACCGGCCGCCACGATGCCGCACGCGCCGCCGCGCTGCTCGCCGCCTACGGCACCGTGCGCCCCCTGACCGGCGCCGAGCGCGCCCTGCTGCCGGCCATGCTCAGGGCCGCCGCGCTGCGTTTCTGGATTTCGCGGCTGTGGGACTATCACCTGCCGCGTGAAGCAAGCATGCTCAAGGCGCACGATCCGACGCACTTCGAACGCGTGCTGCGCGAGCGCGCCCATGCGACCTTCGAGTTCTCACATGGCGACGAACTGCAGGCCGCCTGACCCGACCCGATGAAACTCAACCTTGTTCCGGCACGCACCGGCGTGCTGTGGGTCCGCAGCGGACTCAAGGCCTTCGCGCGACAGCCGCTGGCCTTCATTTCGCTGTTCTTCTTCTTCATGGCGCTGGTGTCGATCGCCTCGCAACTGCCGCTGATTGGTGCGGCGATTGCGTTGATGCTGCTGCCGACCATGACGCTGGGCCTCATGGCGGCGGCTGCGCGGGCCGCCGGGCCTGAAAAGCCGCCTGCGGGCACCGTGTTCATGGCGGCGTTGAATGCAGTCCGTTCCGACGTCCGGCCCATGGCCGTGCTCGGCGCGATGTACGCTGGCTTGTTCCTCGCGGTCATGGCGATCTCCGCGCTGGCCGATGGCGGGCAGTTCGCCCGGGTGTACCTGCTCGGCGGCCCGCTCACGCGCGAATTGGCGGAAACCACCGAGTTCCAGGTAGCGCTCTGGATCGCGATGGGTCTTTACCTGCCGCTATCGCTGGCTTTCTGGCACGCGCCGGCGCTCGTGCACTGGCACCGCGTGCCACCGGCCAAGAGCCTGTTTTTCAGCTTCGTGGCCTGCTTCAAGAACTTCGGCGCGCTCACCGTCTTCGGACTGGTCTGGACCGGTGTCTTCATCGGCGCAGGCATCGTGTTGAGCCTGATCGCGACCTTGCTCGTGGCTGTCGGCGCGATGGGCATCGGCGCGGGCGCCTCGGCGGCCGGCGGCGCGGTGATGGTCGGCGGCGCGCTGGTGATGGCAGCAATGTTCTTCACCAGCACCTGGTTCACCTTCAGGGATTCATTTCAAGAATAGCTCGCCCCCAGGTTGGCTCACTTCGTGTAGCCGCCCACCCCCTACCGGGGGCAACACCAGCGGCCCGGCAAAGCCGGTTCCGCGGTGTTTGACCAACAGGCCTGGCTGCGCCGGCCGTTTGGTCAGACCGGGGTTAGCTTTGCTACTGAGAGGGCCAGCCACTTGACGCCGTGGCGGGGGAAGTTGACTTGGGCGCGGGCGTCGTCGCCGCTGCCTTCCAGCGCCAATACGGTGCCTTCACCGAACTTGTTGTGGAAGACCTGCATGCCTGAGCGCAGGCCGTGGGATGGCGCGGCTTTTTGGGGCGGGACGGGAGGGCTGGCGAAGGTTTCCTTGCCGTAGTTGCCTCCACCGCTGCCGCGCGTGCTTGCGTAACCGCCGCCATAGCCGAAGGCCGAGGGCGTGAAACCCTGGTTCTTGGGGGTGAGCCACTTGAGGGCGCTCTCGGGCAGTTCGTCGAAGAAACGGCTCTTGACGTTGTAACGGGTCTGGCCGTGCAGCATGCGGGTCTGCGAATGGCTCAGGTACAGGCGCTTGCGTGCGCGGGTGATGGCCACGTACATCAGGCGGCGCTCTTCCTCGAGGCTTTCATAGTCGCTCATCGAGTTCTCGTGCGGGAACAGGCCCTCTTCCAGGCCGGTGATGAAAACGCAATCGAATTCCAGGCCCTTGGCGGCGTGCACGGTCATGAGTTGTACTGCGTCCTGGCCGGCCTGGGCCTGGTTGTCGCCGGATTCGAGGGCGGCATGGGTCAGGAACGCCGCGAGCGGGCTGAGCGTCTCGCCCGTTTCCGCATCGGGCGCGAGCGGTTCGTCGGTGACGGGGCGGTTCGGATCGATGCCTTGACTGACCGGTGATTGCCGCAGTTCGTCGACGGGCAGCGCCACCGCATCGCGGCCGAAGCCTTCCTGCGTGACGAAGCTTTCGGCGGCGTTGACCAGTTCTTCCAGATTCTCGATGCGGTCGGCGCCTTCGCGGTCGGCCTTGTAGTGCTCGATGAGGCCGCTGTGGTCCAGCACCAGTTCGATGATCTCGCGCAGCGACATGCCCTGCGTCTGCTCGCGCAGCACGTCGATCTTCGCGACGAAAGCGGAGAGATTTCCGCCGGCCTTGCCGCCGACCGCGCTGACGGCGTCGTGCAACGAGCGGCCGGCCGCGCGGGCCGCGTCCTGCAACTGCTCGATGCTGCGCGCGCCGATGCCGCGCGGCGGAAAGTTGACGATGCGCAGGAAGCTCGTGTCGTCGTCCTTGTTCTCCAGCAGCCGCAGGTAGGCCAGTGCGTGCTTGATTTCGGCTCGCTCGAAGAAGCGCAGGCCGCCATACACGCGGTACGGCACAGCGGCATTGAAAAGCGCCGTTTCGATCACCCGGCTCTGCGCATTGCTGCGGTAGAGCACGGCCATCTCCTTGCGATCGATGCCGTCGCGCACCAGCTGGCGCATCTCCTCGACCATCCATTGCGCTTCGGCGAAATCGCTGGTCGACTCGTAGACGCGCACTGGTTCGCCCGGGCCCTGGTCGGTACGCAGGTTCTTGCCGAGGCGCTTCTTGTTGTGGCTGATGAGTTCGTTGGCCGAATCGAGGATATTGCTGTAGCTGCGGTAGTTCTGCTCCAGCTTGATCTGGTGCGACACGTTGAATTCGCGCACGAAATCGGCCATGTTGCCCACACGCGCACCGCGGAATGCATAAATGCTCTGGTCGTCGTCGCCGACCGCGATCACGCTGTTGTCGGCAGGTGCGAAACGGCCGTCGACCATGGTGCCGGAGAGCATCTTGATCCACGCGTATTGCAGGCGGTTGGTGTCCTGGAATTCGTCGATCAGGATGTGCCGGAACCGCCGCTGGTAGTGCTCGCGCACCGGATCGTTGTCGCGTAGCAACTCGTAGCTGCGAAGCATCAGCTCGCCGAAGTCGACCACCCCCTCGCGCTGGCATTGCTCCTCGTAGAGCTGATAGAGCTCGACCTTCTTGCGGTCGTCATCGCTGCGGATCTCGACGTCGCGCGGGCGCAGGCCGTCTTCCTTGGCACCGGCGATGAACCATTGGGTCTGCTTGGCCGGAAAACGCTCGTCGTCGACGTTGAATTGCTTCATCAGCCGCTTGATGGCGGAAAGCTGGTCCTGCGTGTCGAGAATCTGGAAAGTGGAAGGAAGCCCTGCGAGCTTCCAGTGCGCACGCAGGAAGCGATTGCACAGCCCATGGAAGGTGCCGATCCACATCCCGCGAACGTTGACGGGCAGCATAGCGGTCAGCCGCGTCATCATTTCCTTGGCGGCCTTGTTGGTAAAGGTCACGGCGAGGATGCCGCCGGGCGACACCTGGCCGGTCTGCAGCAACCACGCGATCCGTGTGGTCAGCACCCGGGTCTTGCCCGAACCGGCGCCGGCGAGGATCAGCGCATTCCCGGCAGGGAGCGTCACGGCTGCAAGTTGCTCCGCGTTCAGGTTGGCGAGCAGGGGGGACGCGGCGGGCGCTTCGCCCTGGGCGTCGGGCGCGCCGGAAAACAAGTCATATGGGAGCATGTGCCCATTGTAGAAACGCCCCACCCGCCGTGGGGCGAGCGGGTAGAATCAGTCACCGGGCCCAAGTTTCTTGACGTCCGGTTTTTTTGTGCCTGCGCATTGCAGGGTTCGGTGACGCCGCACGGCGCACCCGCAAAACCGGGCTCCAAGCCAAGCGCCCCATCGCCGCCGAAATCCTTCGGGGACGACCTTTCAAGGAGCTTGGAATCTCATGCAAATCTTCGACTACGACAACATCCTTCTGCTGCCCCGCAAATGCGTGGTGGAAAGCCGCTCCGAGTGCGACGCCAGCGTCACCCTCGGCGGCCGCAGTTTTCGCATTCCGACAGTGCCCGCCAACATGAAGACGGTGGTCGACGAGACCATCTGCACTTGGCTCGCGAAGAACGGCTACTTCTACGTGATGCACCGCTTCGACCTCGACAACGTCAAGTTCGTCAAGGACATGCACGCGCAGGGGGTGTTCGCCTCGATTTCGCTGGGCGTGAAGAAGCCGGATTACGACACGGTGGACCAACTCGTTGCTGCCGGCATGGCGCCCGAGTACATCACGATCGACATCGCGCACGGCCACGCCGACAGCGTGAAGAACATGATCGCGTACCTCAAGAAGAAGCTGCCGAAGTCCTTCGTGATCGCTGGCAACGTCGGCACGCCGGAAGCAATCATCGATCTGGAAAACTGGGGCGCCGACGCGACCAAGGTGGGCATCGGCCCCGGCAAGGTCTGCATCACCAAGCTCAAGACGGGGTTCGGCACCGGCGGTTGGCAGTTGTCGGCGCTCAAGTGGTGCGCGCGTGTGGCGACCAAGCCGATCATTGCCGACGGCGGCATCCGCGACCACGGCGACATCGCCAAGAGCATCCGCTTCGGTGCCTCGATGGTGATGATCGGCTCGCTCTTCGCGGGTCATGAGGAATCGCCGGGCAAGACGGTGGAAGTCGACGGCGTGCTCTTCAAGGAATATTACGGATCGGCCAGCGACTTCAACAAGGGCGAGTACAAGCACGTCGAAGGCAAGCGCATCCTCGAGCCGATCAAGGGCAAGCTGGCCGAGACGCTGATCGAGATGGAGCAGGACATCCAGAGCTCCATCAGCTATGCGGGCGGCCGCAAGCTCATGGACATCCGCAAGGTTAACTACGTCACGCTGGGCGGCGACAACGCGGGCGAGCACCTGCTGATGTAGGCCCGCGCCGCTGCTCGACGGCTGCGCTCAAGCGTCGAGCAGTTGCATCGCCAGCGCGTGCAGGCGGTGCGTGGGGTCGGCCAGAGCGTCCACGACGCCGAAGTGGTCGAGACCCGGCAGCACTTCGCTGACCGGCACCGCGGTGGATCCCCACGCGTCGCGAATCAGGGCGTTCTGGCGGATGAATTCCTCGCTCTCCCCGCTGCCGACAACCGTATAGAGCTTGCCGCGCTTCGGCGCCGGCCAGAACGCGGGGCTGAGGCGCAGCGCTTCGGCCTCGGTGAGGCGCAGCGCATCCGCGATGAAGGGCGCGTGCTGAAGCGGCCGAAGGTCATGGACGCCGGAAATCGAAAATGCGTTGCGCACCAGTTGCGCGGGCAAGTCCGGCGCGACCGCCTTCCAGTCGCATCCCAGCAGCATCGCCGCCAGGTGTCCGCCCGCCGAATGGCCGGAAACCGTGATGCGCGAAGGATCGCCGCCATGCGCCGCGATGTTGCGCCAGGTCCATTCGAGCGCGCGAACCATTTGCAGCGCGATATCGGCGACGCAGACCAGCTGCTCGACCGAACCGGGGCAAAGCGCGTAGTTGGGCACAACAACGCAGACGCCACGGTCGACGAATGCGGGGGAAACCATGGAAGAGTCGCTCTTGTCCAGCGAACGCCAATAACCGCCGTGGATGTACACCAGCACCGGCGCATTCGGAACCGTTGCAGGAAACACGTCGAGCGTCTCACTCGGCCCGTCGCCATAAGGCAGATCCAGCCTGCAATCCAGGGAAGCGCGCGCGCTGGCGGACTTCGAAGCCCATCGCGCCAGATGCACGGGGTGCTCCGGCACACGGGCCCGGTTGTTGTACATGCTGTCCAGCCAGGCGGGGTCGTACAGCGCCATTCTTCTGTCTCCTTTTTCTTGAAAAGGAGCGCATCTTGGCATGGTCATGCCGTGCAACGGGCGGCCGCTTCTGGTTAGAATTTGCGCTGCGTTGGGGGGGTAGCTCAGCTGGGAGAGCGCCGCGTTCGCAATGCGGAGGTCGTGAGTTCGATCCTCATCCTCTCCACCAACCTTCATTCGCTGCTCAACGCCGCAGCCTCAGGTACCGCAGCATCACATCCGTCATGGTGCCGGCCCGCTGGAACACGGGTTCGAACAGTGCGTTGTAAACCCCGGTACCAATCACCGACCCCAGCCCGATCGAGACAATCGTGAACAGCGTCGCCACGAAATTCTCGACGCCCGCCAGCCGGTTGGTGCCAACCAGCTCGGCCATCCCGATGAGCCCCAGCGAACCAGGCACCAGCAGCCACATCGCCGGCGTGAACGTCACCATCGAAGGCGGCCCACCGAGTCGGTACTGCACCATGTACGACGCCGGGGTGATCAGCATCGCCGCGAAGAAGCCGCTCATGTAGCCGCCGAACGCGGCATTGCCGATCAACTGCCCGATCTGCGCGACGAACAGAAGCGCCAGCAACCACGGCAATGTGCGCAGTCGCGCAGAGTAGTGCAGCACATGCCCCACCCCGAACAGCAGCACCCCTACCCACGGCGCCCATGCGCGCAATGCGCCCTCGGACTCAGGTTCGAGCAACTTGTCCGGCGGTAGCCCGACGATCGACGTCGCGGCCAGCATGCCGAGGACGAGGAACACGAGTTGCAGCAGCCCCGAAACGAATCGCGTGCCGCCCGAGACGATGTCGCCGTAGGCGAGTTCGACGGTCGCCGTGGCGAGCGTGCCGCCCGGCAGGAAAGTCACCAACGACGCGACGAGCACGTAGATGGGGCTGGCCCTGAACCCATGCTGGGCGGCCAGCAATGACACCAGCGCCACGACGAAAGCGGCAACAGTGGGCATCAGCGTCGTGATGATCCCGCGGTCGCGCGCCAGGACCTTGAGGACGCCGACGATCAGCCCGAAAAATGCTGCGGCGCCCACCACGTCGGATGCCGGCCGCAGCACGAGGGCGATCCCGACGGTCGCAAGCACATGCCCCAGAACGCCCCACATCAACCCGAAACGCGCAGGCAATGACAGGATGGCGTTGATCCGCTTCAAGCCCTCGGACGGATCGATCGGCTCGCGTTCGGCGTCGCGCGCCAGCTCGTAGGCCCCTTCGATCTGGTCGTATCGAAGCACGAGCCCCTGTTCAGAGGTGAACTCGATCTGCAGGGAGTCTTCCTCGGCGAAATTGACGAACACGACCGTCGGCAACGCGAGCGCGTTGAAGTGGTCGACGCGGTTGACGCGCGCCACGCGACGCAGGGTTGTCTCCACAAGCCCCGCGGGCGCGCCGGTCGCCAGCAGGAGGTGGCCGAGTCGAAGCAGAAAGCGCAGCAGATGCCGACGCTCGGCCAAGCTGCGTTCGCCGACGCCATCGTCGATCCGCAAACTGGAATGCTGGAGATCCGCGCTCATTCGGGAAGGACCATGAATCCATCCAGTATGCGCCGCTAAGGCACCCTGACAACCGCTGGCGGCGTCCAATGGCCATTCAACACGGGCTCTTCGGGCCAGTACGAACGGATGTAGAGGGAGAACTCGCTCGTGCCATCAGCCGGAGCGGGCAGCCAGTTGCCCTCCTCCTCGGCGCCCGGCGAGTCGGCCTGCACGCGGATCGTCAGCGATCCGTCCGTGTCATAGCGAAGCGCCTTGCTCTTGGTGCCGACCGAATAGCGCGCAAGGCGGTTCGGCTCGAAGAAGTGGTGCTTGTTGTAGAGCGTGAGCGACCAGAAGCCCTTGACCGGCGGAGTCTCTCCGCGAGGGAAGGTGACCGTGTAGCGACGGGAGGCATTCAGCCGCGCGCCTTCCGCGTCGAGGTCCTGGTAGAAATATTTCGTCTCGCGCTGCCTGTTGACGAAGATGTTCGATTTCGCAACCGCGGTGCGCGTGAAGTAGTCGGTGCCGAAGCCCGCGCCGTTGGCGATGGTGGACCAATGGTGCGGCAGTTGCCGGCCGTAGTTGCGGAACTCGAAGAGCGGATCGACCAGTTCCTTTTCCGCTGCGACCACCGCCCGGTCGAACACGTCCCGGACGTGCGGTTCCCTTGCAGCCGCATCGACCACAGCGAGCACCTGCGCGTAGCGGGCCGACTCCCCGGGCAGCGGCTTGGCGTCGGCAAGCGCGCCCGGCAGCAGGTCGCGGAACGCCGCGGGCGGCACCCAGCGGGTTTCCGCGCCGTCGCCCCCGCTCGCCGGATTGCTCGCCACGGGCACCTTGCGCCAGTCGGTGATCTTCGTTTTTCCGTTGAACTCGGCGACCGGGTAGAGACCGATCCGGTTGATGACGGACTGGACCGCCGCCAGATCCTGCGGTGTGTCTTCGCGAAACACGCGCGGAACCACGACGCCCGTGCAGGTCTGCGACGCGAACACCTTGCTGATGCCATGCGGCACCGTGCCGACCCAGTTCGGCCCGACCAGCAGATAGAAGCCAGGCCGAGTGCCGTACATCTTTCCCAGTTCGGCGAAGCTGTCGGTTCGAGAATCCACCACCTGGTACACCCAGAAGCGGTCGCCGAAATCCGGGACCTGCAGCACGACCGGCGACTCGTCGAGCGCAACGATCCCGTTGCCGTACACCACGTCCTGGTTCGGGCAGGCGACCGCACGCTCGGCCGGATCGATGTAGTCGGTGAGCATCGTCAGCGTGTTCACCGGCCCGACCGGCAACACGCCGCCGAGGAGCATCGGGTGCGGCAGCTGGCCGAAGGTGCTGCGGCGGTTGTAGACGTTGACGATCGGCCACGCCCAGAAGAAGGCGTCGCGCGCGACGAGGCGGACGTACTCGTCGCTGAGCTTCATTTGCGTATCGGGTCCGGGGATCACGTGCGCCATCGTCATCTCCTCCTCGAATCAATCGGCGCGGCAACATTCGCCGCGCCGAAGCACCCACCCGATAGCATGCGCAGGTCGCGGGCAAAGCGCACTTGTCCGATGGTGAAGCGCTGATTGCCCCTTGGTGCACGTACCCGGCGCGAAACCGGGCCGAGCCGGTCAGGCGTCGAGCGTCAAATGCTGGCCGTGCAGTGCGGCCGCCGCGGGAGAAACCAGGAAACCGATGGTCTGGGCCGCCACGCTGGTCGACACCCATCCGGCCGGATTGGCGTCCGGCATGGCCTGCCGGTTGGCCGGTGTGTCGAGCACGCTGGGCGCGATGCTGTTGACGTTGATGCCATGCGGCGCAAGTTCGGCCGCCGAGGCCTCGACGAGGCGCTGCAGGGCGCTCTTCGATGCAATGTAGGCGGCCATGGCCGGCAGGCCGCGCATCGCCGTCTTCGCGGTGACGGCAACGATGCTGCCGGTCTTGCGCTCGATCATCGACGGCGCCAGCGCCTGCGAAACCGCCACGAACGACCATGCGTTCAGGTTCATCATGCGGTCCCAGGCAGCACGGCTCAGGGCGTGCACCGCCTCTCCCATCTCGAAGCCGCCCGCGATGTGGACCAGCGCATCGACCTGCTTGAAGGCGCCGAGGATGCGCGTTGCCGCGTCGGCCATCGCCGGCACCGATGTGACATCCGCCTCCAGCAGGAGGTGCTGCGAGTTGTCGAGCCCGGGAAAGGCACTGTTCAGGTGCTCCATCCGATGATCGATCAGGGCCACGCGGGCACCCGCGTCGAGAAAATGCCGCACTACGGCGCGACCCAGTGCGCCGGCGGCGCCCGTCACGACGATGTGACGGGCGGCGTTCGCTTCGTTCATTGAAGGCTCCTAGTAAGGGCACGGATCGTAACGCCGCCATCACCCCGGTGGCGCGCGTGCTGGCATCATCGAGGTTTTGTTTGCACGGAGAGTCGTCATGAAAGAAGTGGTTGTCGTCAGCGGCGTTCGCACCGCCATCGGTACTTTTGGCGGAAGCCTGAAGGATGTTCCCCCCACCAAACTGGCCGCGTTGGTTACCAAGGAAGCGCTGGCGCGCGCTAAGGTCGACGGCAAGGACGTGGAAAACGTGGTCTTCGGCCACGTCATCAACACCGAGCCGCGCGACATGTACATGGGCCGCGTGGCCGCGATCGAAGGCGGCTGCGCACAGGAAACGCCCGCGCTCACGGTCAACCGCCTGTGCGGCTCGGGCCTGCAGGCCATCGTGAGCGCAGCGCAGAGCATCCAGCTCGGCGACGCCAAGGTGGCCGTCGGCGGCGGCGCCGAGAGCATGAGCCGCGCGCCCCTTTCCTCGCTGACCGCTCGCTGGGGCGTTCGCATGGGCGACACCAAGCTCGTCGACATGATGATCGGCGCGCTGCACGACCCGTTCCAGAACATCCATATGGGCATCACGGCCGAGAACGTGGCCAAGAAGTGGGACATCAGCCGCGAGACGCAGGATCAGACCGCGCTCACCAGCCATCAGCGCGCCCAGAAGGCCATCGAGTCCGGCTACTTCAAGTCGCAGATAGTTCCGGTGCCGCTCGAAAGCCGCAAGGGCCCGACGCAGTTCGACACCGACGAGCACGTTCGCTTCAACGCGAAGATGGAAGACATGGCGAAGCTCAAGCCTGCCTTCCTGAAGGAGAACGGCACCGTCACGCCCGGCAATGCTTCCGGCCTCAATGACGCAGCCGCTGCTGTGGTGCTGATGGAAAAGGAAGAAGCCGCACGACGCGGCCTCAAGCCGATGGCGCGCATCGTGGCCTACGCTTTTGCCGGCGTCGATCCGGCCTACATGGGCATCGGGCCTGTGCCGGCCTCGCGCAAGGCGCTCGAAAAAGCCGGGCTCAAAGCCTCCGACATGGACGTGGTCGAAGCCAACGAAGCTTTCGCGGCGCAGGCCTGCGCGGTGACGAAGGACCTCGGTCTCGACCCCGCGAAGGTGAACCCGAACGGCTCGGGCATCTCGCTGGGCCATCCGATCGGCGCAACGGGTGCGCTGATCACGGTCAAGGCGCTGTACGAGCTCGAACGCATCCAGGGCCGCTACGCGCTCGTGACCATGTGCATCGGCGGCGGCCAGGGCATCGCGTGCATTTTTGAGCGGGTGTGACGAACTGCTCAAAAAGTTGTGGCTATAATCGTCGGATTGCCTGAAACGACAGAAATGTTGATCAGGGGCTCTTAGCTCAGTTGGTAGAGCAGCGGACTCTTAATCCGTAGGTCGAGTGTTCGAGTCACTCAGGGCCCACCAGCAAACCCACTCTGGTAAAGAAACGGCGCTATCAAAACGGTAGCGCCGTTTTTATTTGGGCGCCCGAAATGAGACGCCAATGTGACGCGTCACATATCCAGTAGCGCTCGCGCGTGCAGGCGTACCGGACGCCAGAAAGGTCTCGATTGGCCGCACGAAGGTGGATCGCAGCGTTGACCAGTTCAAAGGAGCCTGATCATGGAAGTCAAAGCCATCCGCACTGAAGCCGACTATCTCGCCGCGCTGGAGCAGGTATCGGCGCTGATCGACATCGACCCGGCGCCCGACACTCCCGAGGGTGAGCGTCTGGATGTGCTGGGCACGCTCGTGCAGGCTTACGAAGCAAAGCACTACCCGATCGACCCGCCCGACCCCATTGAGGCGATCAAGTTCCGCATGGATCAATCGGGCATGAACGTCAAAGACCTTGTGCCGTACATCGGCCCGCTGAATCGCGTGTACGAAGTACTCGCGCGCAAGCGACCGCTGACGCTGCACATGATCCGCCGGCTGAGCGACGGCCTGCACATTCCGGCCGAGGTGCTGATCCGCGAGTCGGAAGCAGTCGCAGCCTGATAGCACAGACCGGGGTCGATCGAAGGCCCCGATTTGCACGGACCCGCAAACTGTCCGCCGCCCGCGGGCTTTTTCATGCGTATCTGCGAGTGAGGGCGGACACCGTCGTCCTGGGCCATCATGCGTCGGATCGCAGGGGACTCAAAATCCCCCGCCGCAAGGCGCGCCGGTTCGGCCGACGCTGGCGTTAGGCGTCGACCTTGCGGGTGCTGACGAGCACGACTTCGCTCGGCGACTTGGCTCGCGCCGCCGCAGCGGCCAGCAGTTCGTTCGTCTTCTTCTGCTCCGCGATCAGCGTGCGCAGCAGCGGTTTTGTGCCGAAGATCGCGAACCCGCACTACCGGCGTGACAGGCCGGTATTCCACAGCGCGGCGAATACGGCCTGCGCCCCCGACATCGGACCTACCTCAGTTTCAGCGCAGGCGCCATTCCCAGGAGAGAAAGCAGCCCCCAGAGGATCAACGCTGCACCGCCGCACATGTACAGCACCAGAAAGATGCGGAACGCCAACGGGTCGTCATCCCTGTTGGGACGGTAGGGGCGGAGGAAATTGGAGCCAGCAGGTAGCTCACCATCGCGATAGCCGCGCCAGGCGACGACAAGCAAGCCGGCACCCATCACGAGCAGAAAGAGTGCGCCCAACGTTCTCACCGCGGCTTAGCCGATCGACTCCAACGCATCGGTTCCGCAGAGCGACTTGATCAGCCTGGTCGGCCGCCCGTCAGCGGTCACCCAACAGACCACCGGCATCCTGCCCTCGACGTATACCTGAACCTTTACCGGGGCGCCTCCGAAATTCGGCCTGTCGAAGTAGCTCGCCCTCGCATAGCTCGCCGAGCCGCGCTTGCAGTTGACAACGGCAGTGGCGTCAAAGGAGCGATAGGCAAAGCCATCCATCCCTTGCGCGTCGGCCCGACTTGCACGCACTCCCACAAATCGAAGGTCGCCGCTTTTTTGGATCGAATCAGGGTTGAACTGAAAGTAGTCGCTGGTTGGATCCCCGGCGACGCCGGCCATCGTCAACCATTCTGAGTGAGCGGCGCTGGAGAGGCACACGGCAAGCGAAAGGAAAATCAACTTCGGTCGCATCGCGTCATTTTGCCTACAGCCTCTACTCCACGTCGATCTCCGTCACGTTGGTCTGCAACTGCGCGCACGGGCCGCATGATGATGGCCTCTTAATCCGTAGGTCGAGTGTTCAAGTCACTCAGGGCCCACCAGCAAACCCACTCTGGTAAAGAAACGGCGCGATCGCAACGATAGCGCCGTTTTTTTTGGCGTCCGACAAAGAGCCGCCGAGACTTGCATCTGGGCGGGTTGTTCTGGAAGCACCACGCCCCTCCTTGAAGTGCCTTGATTCCGTGCGAAACCACACGCCAATCGCCGCAAAGGCCGTGCCCTCCATGCTTCAGTCTGGCTACATTGCGTCCTGGACGTGCCGGTCACTGAGCACGCGATCGCCTTTTCCTGCTCAAACTTCCCCATGCACACATCAAGAGCCCACAGACATGAAGGACGCCCAGATGAAGACGTGGCCTACTGCATGGACCCGTTGAGCTGATCCGTGAGAGTGCTCGTCTGCGGCGGTCGCAACTTCGACGACTGGCCCTTCATCGTCCATGTGCTCGACCGCATGCATGCGCGTCAGCCCATCACGACCCTCATCGAGGGCGGAGGCACGGGTGCCGACGAGTTCGCGCGTCGATGGGCCAGGACACGCGGGATCAAGATCGCCACTTACCCTGCAGACTGGGAACGCTACCCGGGTCGTGCTGGGCTCATCAGAAACGCTCAGATGCTGCGCGAGGGGCGTCCAGAACTCGTCATCGCATTCAAAGGTGGTCGCGTGACCGCGCATATGATCACTATCGCGTCGGCAGCGCTCGTACCGGTGTTGAAGACCTGGAGGTTGAAGGGTGAGTCACGGTCGGCTTGAATCGCAAACGGCATTGCCGCCCGCTCCAACTGTCAAGTAGCCCGAAGCGCGAAGTCCGCGGCCGCGTGGATCGCTGCATCAACGTCGTCGGGCAGCGCCTTTCCATAGGCCAGGAAGCCATGGTTCACCCCTGATGCTTCGCGTTCCGCGACGTCATTGAATGAATTCTTGTTCACCCAAGAACAAAAAACTAAGATCGGCGCCGTGAAACTCAAAGACGACGAGAAGCTCCGCGCCATCGCCCAGGCGACGTTCACGCTCGTCGGGCAAACCGGCTTGAGCGGCCTGACCATGGCCGCCATCGCCCGCGAAGCGGGCCTGGCCACCGGCACGCTGTACGTCTATTTCAAGTCGAAGGAAGAGTTGATGGTCGCGCTCTACGAGCAGGCCAAGACTGCAACCGCCGCCAGCCTCATGCATGGCGACAACCCGAAGGCGCCGTTTCGCAGTCGCTTTCGACACATGTGGATGAACTGGCTCGAACACCGCCTGACGCACTATGCGCAAGTCGTGTTTCTGGAGCAGTACTACAACTCCCCCTGGTTCAGCGAAGAAAGCCGCAACCTGTCGGCCCGGCTCATCAAGGATTGGGTCGACCTGGTCGAAGAAGCCAAGGCCGAGCAGATCCTGAAGGACGTGCCGACCGTGCTGCTGATCAACAGCTTCGGCGGCTCGGTGCGCGAGACCGCGAATCTGCTGCGCTCCGGCACGTTGGCCCACACCAACGCCAATCTGACGATGGCTTTCGGACTCTGCTGGGACGGCATCAAGGCCTGAGTCGCTTGACCGCGAGAAGCGACAGGTCTATCGTTTGGCCGAATTAATGTTCGCCCAAAGGACCCCGCGATGACGACGCTCCATATCAACGGCCAGGACCGACAGGTCGACGCCGACCCTTCCACCCCCATCCTCTGGGCGCTGCGTGACACGCTCGGCATGACGGGTACCAAGTTCGGCTGCGGCGCAGCGCTGTGCGGCGCCTGCACGGTACATCTCAACGGCCAGGCGATCCGCTCTTGCGTGACGCCGATCTCCGCGGCCGCGGGACAGAAGATCTCCACCATCGAAAGCGTCACCGACGGCAGCGACAAGGTCGGCAAGGCCGTTCACGAGGCCTGGGTCAAGCATGACGTGGCGCAATGCGGCTACTGTCAGAGCGGCCAGATCATGTCGGCGACCGCCTTCCTCAAGACGGTCCCGCCGGGCAAGCTACCCAGCGAGGCCGATATCGATTCGGCCATGGCCGGCAACATCTGTCGCTGCGGCACCTACGCGCGCATTCGCGCCGCGATCGCCGATGCCGCCAAGACGCTGGCCTGAAGGAGATCACATCATGAACTTCGATCAGACCACCTTCGAACTGCCCGCCAACCTGCGGGCGCTGATGACACGCCAGGACGGTGCCCCCGAATCCCGAGGCCTCCCGCGGCGCAGCTTCCTGAAGCTCACCGCCATGAGCGGCTTCGCGCTCGGCGTCTTCCCGATGAGCGCGCTGGCGCAGGACACGACCGCCGCAGGCGCCAAGCCGGCCGGTCTGAAGCCGTTGCAGCAGCCGTCGGCCTTCGTGCGCATCGACCGCGACGGCACGACCACCATCACCATCAACCGGCTCGAATTCGGACAGGGTGTGCAGACGTCGCTGCCGATGATCCTGGCCGAGGAACTCGACGCCGACTGGTCCAAGGTCAAGAGCGTTCATGGAAGCAACGATCCGGCGTATGTCGATCCAGCGTTCGGCATGCACATCACGGGCGGCTCGGGCTCCATCAAGAATTCGTACACGCAGTACCGCGAGCTCGGGGCACGCACGCGCGCCATGCTCGTCAGCGCGGCGGCGGCACAGTGGAAGGTTGACGCGGCCACGCTGCAAACGCGCAATGGCGTCGTCATCGGCCCTGGCGGCAAGCAGTTCGGCTATGGCGAGCTTGCAGAGGCGGCAATGAAGCAGCCGGTGCCGGAGACGGTCAAGCTGAAGGACCCCAAGGACTTCCGCCTCATCGGCAAGCCCACAGGCCGGCTCGACGCGCAAGCCAAATCCAGCGGCCACCAGAGCTACGGCATCGACATGCGCCTGCCCGGCATGCTCACCGCCGTCGTGGCGCATCCGCCGGTGTTTGCTGCCAAGCTCAAGTCCGTGGATGACAGCGCGGCAAAGTCGATCAAGGGCGTCAAGGCCGTGCTGCGCGTCCCCGTCGATCGCGGCGGCGAAGGCGTGGCAGTGATCGCCGACGGCTACTGGGCCGCCAAGCAAGGTCGCGACGCACTCAAGCTCGAATGGGACAGCAGCAGCGTCGAGAAGGTCGACAGCGAGAAGCAACTCGCGCAATACCGCGACCTTGCGACGAAGCCCGGTCCGCGCAAGTACGACGCCGACGTGTCGAAGCTCGCCAGTGCGCCGCACAAGATCAACGCCGAGTTCGTGTTCCCCTACCTCGCGCACGCGCCGATGGAGCCGCTCAACTGCACGGTCAGCCTCGCGGGCGACAAGGCCGAAGTCTGGACCGGCACGCAAATGCCCGGGATCGACGGCATGGCGGCCGCCAAGGTCCTCGGCGTGCCGCCGCAGAACGTCAAGGTCAACGTGCAGATGGCGGGCGGCGGTTTCGGTCGTCGCGGCCTGCTGACCAGCGACTTCGTGGCCGAGGCCTGCAGCGTCGTCAAGGCGGCGCAGGCGGCGGGCATCACCGCGCCGATCCGCACGCTGTGGAGCCGCGAAGACGACATCAAGGGCGGGTACTACCGGCCGATGCATCTTCACACCGCGAAGATCGGCTTCGACGCGCAGGGAAAGATCACCGGCTGGGACCACGCGATCGTCGGCCAGTCGCTGCTGATGGGCAGCATGTTCGAGCCGATGATGGTGAAGGACGGCATCGACGCCACCGCCGTCGAGGGCATGAAGGAGCCGTACGACATCCCGATGCGCCTCACGGTGCATCACCCGAAGCTCAACGTGCCGGTGCTCTGGTGGCGCAGCGTGGGCTCGACCCACACCGCATTCGTCATGGAAACACTGGTCGACGAGATCGCCCGCACCACCCGGCAGGACCCGGTCGCCTATCGCATGAAACTCATCGGCGACCAGCACCCGCGGCACAAGGCGGCGCTGCAACTGGCGGTGGACAAATCCGGCTACGGCAAGAAGAAGCTCGAAGCGGGCCGGGCCTGGGGCGTGGCCGTGCATGAATCGTTCAACTCGGTGGTGGCGTATGTCGTCGAGGCCTCGGTCAAGGACGGCACGCCCACGCTGCACAACGTGACGGCGGGCGTGCACTGCAATCTGGTGGTCAATCCGCAAAGCCTGGAAGCGCAGGTGCAAGGTGCCGCGGTCATGGGCCTGTCGATGTGCCTGCCCGGCGCCGCGATCACGCTCAAGGACGGCGTGGTGCAGCAAAGCAATTTCGGCGACTTCGTCGTGCCCCGCATCAGCGACATGCCGCAGATTGCCGTGTACACGGTGCCGAGTGCCGATGCACCCACAGGGATGGGCGAGCCGGGCTTGCCGCCGCTTGCTCCGGCGTTCGCGAACGCCGTGGCTTCGATCACCGGCAAACCCGTGCGCGCGCTGCCTTTCAAGCTCGCCTGACCTGAATGCGCGGATGCGGCATCCCTACCGTTGCGGGCGTTGCGGGATGCCCTCCTCGATTCGCTCGGCCATGTAGGGATAGAACGGATTCGACAGCAGCCTCGTGAGGAAGTCCGAGCTGACGACCATCGCGCGGTTCTCTCCTCGCACGGCCAGGGCGCCGAGGTTGATGCCGAAATCCTCGCTCCCGTCCGGCTGCAGTCCGTACAGCGCATCAGTCACTGGAAACGGCAGCGCCACATGCGACAGCGAGAACACCTGGCGCGGAAATGCGAGCCCCAATGGCCGGGTCTTCTCCGCCACGGCGCCGGCATCGACGCTGCGCTCCACCACGGACAACGAGCCCACGTCGTCATTGGTGATCCACGTCGACCTGAATGACCTCGGCGCGGGCGGGAGCAAGCGGGCCGGCTCCGGATCGCTCGCATCGTTCAGCAGCGGACCAAACTTGGCGCTGCGGTTCATGTCGAAGAGCACCAGTTCGCTGCCGTTGGCCGGAAGACGCGCGTACAGGGCGGTCACGATCGCGCGCGTGCTGACCGTGGCGTCGACGACCGACTGGAAGGTGAGGATCGGCGGCAACTTGGCGAGGCGCCCGGAACTCTCCTCGCGCGCAATGTGAGCCTGGAGGTCCCGCGTCAACAGCGACGATTGCCGCGCGCCGTTCACGGGGAACGAGTTGTACTTGAAGGGATTGAACTCGGGCGTGATGCCGAGCCACGCCGCTTTCTCGAAGGCCGGGAAAATCGCGGGCCACCCGAGCACGCCTGCGAAGCGCGAGAGTTCGGTCACGCCGATCATCGGCGTGATGAGAACGAGCCGATCCGGCCGCGCGAGGCTTTCGTCGTCCAGCGCGTCGAGTGCGTACTTCATCGCGAGCGCGCCGCCGTTGGAGTAGCCGACGATGTGCAGCGGCAGTGGCGCCGGCACACGGCGGCGGGCCTCCCGGACCGCGAGGCGCGTCGCTTCCGACCAGTCCGCCCAATCGACGTTGGTCAATCCTGCGGGCACGGTGCCGTGACCGGGCATGCGGATCGCGACGGCGACGAAGCCGCGGTCGCGGTACAGCTTGGCGATATGCCGCAGGCTGTACGGCGAATCCGTCAGTCCATGCAGCAAGACGACGGCGCCGAGAGGCGGTCCCTTCGGCTCGAGCACGAAAGAGCGATTCCAGTCCCGCGCGAAATGCGCCGCATTGAGCGGGCTCGCCTCGTAATAGCGGTTGCCGGGCACTTGGTCGCCTGGAGGCAGCTTGTCCATGACCTCCGTTCGCACTTCCGCGAAGACCGCGTTCTCGGCAGCGAGGTAGGCGGCCCAGTCGGCCTTGCGAAGCTCATTGCGGGAGAGTTCGTGCGGCACATGTGTGTGCCAGGGTTCGAGCGCTGGCCCGCTCTGGATGCTGTAGATGCGCCCACCGACCAGCACGACCACGGCAGTGACCGCGATGAGGCCGATCCGCTTGAGGATCCTGATCCATCGAGGCGTCATTGCGGTCCTCTCGTGAGTCTCGTCGCTGGCGAAGCAGCGCAAAGGGATGCCAGATAGGCGTTGATCGCCGATCGCGCCTGCAGCGACAACGCCTGCAGATCGGGCTTGCCGCGGGCGCCGATGTGCGCGTGGGCGAAGAGGCCGTACATGATGGTGAAGCCGACACGCGCCGCCTCTTCCTTCGCGAGCGTCGGCGGAACGTCGGCGGCGGCATCGAGCGCGCCGAGCCATTCATCGACGAAACGGTCGTACATCTTGCGATAGGCCTCGGGCCCGGAAAGATGCCGCTCCAGCAGGTAGTGGGCACCCCATTCGAGCGGATGCTCCCGGTGCGCCTCGATCTGCGATTGGATCAGCGCATCGACGATCTCGCGCAGCGGCCGGCCCGTGTGCCGCTCGACAGCGTCGTGCAGCGCCATCAGCAACGCCTTGGAGCGCAAATGCAGACACACGCGCGCCAAATCTTCCTTGCTCGCGAAATACTCGTAGAAACTACCCAGCCCCGTGCCGGCGACCGCGACGATCTCCCGGATCGTGATACCCGCGTAGCCGCGCTCGACCAAAAGCCGAACAAAGGCTTCCTGCAGGGCCAGGGAGGTATGGCGCGCGCGCGATTGACGCGGCTTTCTCCTGGGCACGGCGGCAGAACGGCCGGCCTTGGCTTTCATGCGGCGGAACCCGAACACCCTCGGCGCATGTTCTTCCTAGAATTTTCGATGGCCATCGGACGCATTTTGCAGTGCGCCCGAAGGCGTGGAACGCACCCCGCTGCGCAGGAGACAACATGACCGACAACATCCCTACCACCCAGACCGAGTCCGCGCTCGCGGTGTACACCCGCAATGGCGAGATTTGGCAACCCGGCGACCTTTCGCGAGGCCCCTGGGATCCTCGTGCGCAACACGGCGGCGCACCGTCCGCGCTGCTGGCGCACATCGCGGAGAGCGCGATGACCGAGCCCGGCTGGCAACTGTCGCGGCTGACCGTCGAACTCGTCAGGCCGGTGCCGATCGCGCCGCTGACCCACCGCAGCACGGCACAGACCTCGCGCTCGACCGCCCGGGTGAGCATCGACCTGCTGGCGGGTGACACGCTCGTCGCCCGTGCGCACGCGCTGATGCTTCGCGGCCAGGCATTGGCCTTGCCGGCCGGCTTGCCGGGTTGGTCGCCACCGAACCTGGCGCCGCTGCCGGACGCCTGCAAGGATCGCGTTCGCATCCCTGGCCTGCCGGACGGCATGTACTTCCATCGCCAGGCAGTGGATTCGCGTGTGGCGCATGGCGATCCTGCCAATCCGGGGCCGGCTGCCGCATGGTTCCGGCTCATCGTGCCGATGGTGCAAGGCGCCCCCACCTCGCCGGCCATGCGCGCGGCGGCTGCGGCGGATTTCGGCAACGGCCTGAGCTGGGTCCTGCCGC
Organism: Variovorax sp. 10L426; assembly: GCF_056395305.1. NCBI lineage: Bacteria > Pseudomonadati > Pseudomonadota > Betaproteobacteria > Burkholderiales > Comamonadaceae > Variovorax > Variovorax sp. 10L426. Next base: position 26,475 of record NZ_JBFTJF010000008.1, read on the forward strand.
CCCAGCGCTACCTGTTCTCCAACGCCGACCTCAGCATGCACCTGCACCGTGCGCCTGTGGGCGAATGGATCGGCCTCGCGTCCGAGACGCAGGCCGACGGCAGCGGCGCGGGCACGACGCTTTCGCGCCTCTACGACGAGCGCGGACCGATCGGCGTCGCCATCCAGACGCTGGTGCTGCGCGAGCGCGGCGCCGGCGCATAGACACATCCCCAACTCCATCCATCGACCCATCGAAACACATCATGATCGGCATCCATCCAGACAACCAGGTTCCCGAACTCAAGGACTACAACGTCTACACCAGCGACCCGGCACTGCGTCGCGCCGTGACACGCGGCGGTGCCGATTGGCGCGACGACGAACTCGTGCGCCAAGGCGCGGAATACGGCGCCGAAGCCACGCTTCGCGCCGCCGAGGACGCCAATCGCCACGAGCCCGAACTGCACACCCACTCGCGCACCGGCGAACGCATCGATCTCGTGAAGTTCCATCCCGGCTGGCACACCATGATGTCGATCGCGCGGCGCAACGGCATCGCCAACCTGCCCTTCTTCGACGAGCGTCCCTCGGCCTGGACCGCCTACGGCGCCTCGCTCTACATGCACAGCCAGATCGAATCGGGCTCGACCTGCCCGACGACGATGACCAAGGCCTGCATCCCCGTGCTGCGCCACAACGGCGCACTCTTCGGTGCCGTCGGCGGCAAGCTCGCATCGATGGAACACGACGCGCGCGACCTGCCGCTCGAACAGAAGCGCTCCATCACCGTCGGCATGGGCATGACCGAAAAGCAAGGTGGCAGCGACGTGCGCACCAACACCACGCGCGCCGTGCCTGTCGGCCAGGGCCCGTGGGGCAGCGAGTTCCTCATCACCGGCCACAAGTGGTTCTTCTCGGCGCCGATGTGCGACGGGCACCTGGTGCTCGCCAAGACCGACGAGCGCGGCTCATCGTGCCTCTTCGTGCCTCGCTGGCGGCCGGACGGCAGCAAGAACCCGATCCACATCCAGCGCCTGAAGGACAAGGTGGGGAACCGCTCCAACTCCAGCAGCGAGGTCGAGTTCAAGGAAGCCTGGGGCGTGCTCGTGGGCGAGGAAGGCCGCGGCATCCCGACCATCATCGAGATGGCGACCTACACGCGGCTCGATTGCGCGCTGTCGAGCGCGGGCTTCATGCGCCAGGCGTTGGCGCAAGCGCTGCACTACACGCGCAACCGCCATGCCTTCGGCAAGGCGCTGGTCGACCAACCCGTGATGACCGAGCTGCTCGGCGACATGGCCCTCGAATCCGAGGCCGCGACGCTGCTCGCGATGGACCTCGCCTCGCATTTCGGGTCCACCGATCCGCTGGACGTCGCATGGCGCCGGCTGATGACGCCCGCCGCCAAGTTCTGGAACTGCAAGCGCGCGGTGTCGCTGACCGGCGAGGCCATGGAAGTCTTCGGCGGCAACGGCTATGTGGAGGACGGCCCGATGGGTCGCCTGTTCCGCGAAGCGCCGGTCAACTCGATCTGGGAAGGCTCGGGCAATGTCATGAGCCTGGATGTGCTTCGCGCCGTGTCGCGCAACCCGGACGATGCCCACCTCGTGCTCGACCATCTGCAGGCCGTGGCGTCGCAGGACGCCCGCGTGCGGGCCCAGGTGCAGACGTTGCGCGACGCCGTCCAGCTGTCGCCGGTCGAACTCGAACGCCAGGCTCGCCGTTTCACCCAGCGTCTCGTGCTCACGGCGCAGGCTTGCCTGATGCTCCAGCACGCGAGTCCCGAGGCCTCGGCCGCCTTCATCGGCAGCCGCTTCGATCCGGATTGGGGCCCGGTGACGGGTATCAGTTCCGGCACCAGCGACCCGGCTGCGCTGCTTCGCGCAGCCTGGCAGTGAGGCGGAGGCATCGATGACAGATTTTGTTTCGGTGATCGACCAACACGCGCGCGTGCAGGCCGACAAGGAATGCCTGCGTGCCGCCGGCCGTTCGATCAGCTATGCCGAGTTCGCCGACCTGACGCGCCGCGCAGCCACCGTGCTGCGCGACAACGGCGTGGGCCCGGGAGACAAGGTCGCGCTGCTGTGCTTCAACACGCCGGGCTTCGTCATCGCGCTGTTCGGCGCATGGCGACTCGGTGCGGTCGTGGTGCCGATCAACCACAAGCTCCAGGCGCCGGAGATCGACTACATGCTCGTGCATTCCGGCAGTCGTCTTTGCGTGGTGGACGGCGCGCTCGCGACGGTCGCACAGCGCATCGAGCACGCGGTGACCTGGATGGCGACGGACAGCGCCGCCGCCGGCATGCCGCTGTTCGAAGATCTGCTGGAGCGGGCCGAACCTTGCGCGGCAGGTGCTCCGCCCGCCGCCGAAGCGCTGGCCGAGATCCTCTACACCTCGGGAACCACCGGCAAGCCCAAGGGCTGCCTGCACTCGCACGGCAACGTGTTCCTGGCCGCGATCTGCGCCGCCGCGAGCACGGGCCTCTCACGCAATGAACGCACACTGATCGCGATGCCCGTGTGGCATTCGTCGCCGCTCAACAACTGGCTGCTCGGCACGCTGCTGATGGGTGGCACCGCCGTGTTGCTGCGCGAATACGCGCCAAAGGCCTTCCTCGACGCGCTGGCGCAGGAACGCATCAGCTTCGCCTTCGGTGCGCCCATCGCGTTCCTGGCGCCGCTGTCTGTGGTGCCGGACGTGGGCTCGTACGACTTCGGCGCGATGCGCATGTGGGCCTATGGCGGTGGGCCGCTGGGTGCGGACATGGCGCGCAAGCTCGCCGCGAGCTACCGCAGCGACCGCTTCGTGCAGGTCTACGGCATGACGGAGTCCGGCCCGCTGGGAACCGTCTTGTACCCGGAGGAAGCCATCGCCAAGGCCGGCTCCATCGGCCGCTCGGGCGTTCCGGGCGTGGCGATCGAAGTGCGCCGGGCCGACGGCCAGCGCTGCACGGCCGGGGAGGTCGGCGAGATCCACCTGCGCTCGCCAGCCGTCATGAAGGGCTACCTCGACAACCCCGAGGCCACCGCCGCCGCCTTCGATCCGCAGGGCTGGTATCGCACGGGCGACCTGGCGCGCGTCGACGAGGACGGCTTTCTCTTCATCGTCGACCGGCTGCGCGACATGATCATCACTGGCGGCGAGAACGTGTATTCGAAGGAAGTCGAGGACGCGCTCGCGACCCATCCCGACGTGCAGGATGTCGCCGTCATCGGTCGGCCGCACCCGGAGTGGGGTGAGACGGTGACGGCGGTGCTGGTCGCGCGCACAGGTCGCACGCTCGACGAGGAAGCCCTGCGCGAATTCCTCGCGCCGCGCCTGGCACGCTACAAGATCCCGCGCGCCTACGAGTTCCGCGACACCGTGCCGCGGACGGCAACCGGGAAGCTGCTGAAGCACCTGCTGCGGCCGTCGGCCTGAAACAAAAAGGAACGCGGGCGTTCTTTGCGCACTGCGCGTTTGCTCTATAGTCATTCGAGCCCCTTCCAGGTGAGCAAGGATGATTACTCTGGCACCACGAAACATCGATGCGTTTTCAGCGGTGCTGCTCAGCGAAGGGCCGGCCGCCGCGCTGGAGTACCTGAACAGGGGCGTGCCTCATCGCTACACCGCCGTCTACAGGTTCGACGACAACCTGTTGCGCAATGTGTTGCTGCACGACAAGCGCGATGAGCTTCGCCCGCAATTCCTGCTTGCCGTGCCCTTCGAACACAGCTTCTGCCAGTTCGTGCGAAAGGATCAATCGTTTCGCACGGACGATTCGGGCCGTGACCAAAGGCTGGAGGGCCACCCCTATCGCGGGGTGGTCGTGTCCTATCACAGCGTTCCGCTGTCGAACGATTTCGGCGAGCTATGGGGAACGCTGAGTCACTTCGACATGGTGAGACAGCCGATGCCGGACGAGGAGTTCGACCTGCTCGAACGCGCGGCCCGCATCCTGGGAAGTCACCTGGACAAGCCGATCACCGAGACCTGAGGGCCAACCGTCCGTTCAGGCGGCGGCGCATTTCCTGACCGTGTCCCAGGTGCGGGTGGTCACGCCGTCGCCGAACGTCTTCTCGATCAACGCCATGAACACCGGGCCGCGGGGTCCCGGAACGTAGGCCGAAAAGACTTCGCCTCCATTCATCGCCAGGATGCGCGCAGCATCGAACTCGATCGGGAGCGAAAGCTTCGCTTCCTGACGGTTGCGCAGGAAGGTCACGACCCGTTTGGCGTTCGCCGGCAGGCTGAAGGCGGCGTAGGGATCGGCGTCAAGAAGGGCAAGCAACGCATCGACCGGCCGCACGATGGTGCGGAATGTGCGGTCCAGGTGCTTCGCCATGGCCGCCTCGGCCTTGCGTTCGAGCGCTGCGTCCGCCGAAGTCCGCGCGTTGAAAACGACGTTGCCGCTCGACAGCACCGTCTTCACGTCGGTGAAACCCGCGCTCTCGAAGCAGCGCTTCAGTTCCGGCATCCTGGCGTTCATCGGGCTCACGCCACGAAGAAATGCGACGTAGCGAGGCATGGTGCGAGAGCGGGTCGCCGTCAGTCGCAACGATAGGTGACTTCCCCCTCCGGCGTACCCGGCCCCTTGGTGTTGAGGAAGCGCATCGGTGCGCCGAAATTGCGGCAATAGGCTTCGGCTTCAGCGGCGGTGGGCGACTTGAGCACGCCGTCGCCGAGAAAAGTCACGCGGGGCGCTTGCCGGGACGACGCACACCCCATGACGAGGGTCGCAAGGACGAAGACGGAAAGAGTGGCGAATCGGCGCATGGGGAAACGCATTGCTGCGGACTGAAATTTCGGAAGTGGCGCAACTGTAATCGCACTGCCTGGCCACCGCCGGGCTGCCGAAGCGCCAGTTTTCGGAAAGACGAACCGCGGATGGCGCCTCCCGTGACATCCTTTGCCGGCTATTCCGCAAGGATTCCGGAGATGTCTCATGGTTGAAGGAAAAGTCGTGCTCGTCACGGGCGCAGGCGGCGGCATCGGTCGGGACATCGCGCTCGCCATGGCCAGCCACGGTGCGAGGGTGGTCGTCAACGACATCGGCGCCGCGGTCGACGGCGAAGGCCGCAACGCCGGGCCGGCGCAGCAGGTGGTCGACGAGATCCACGCGCTGGGCGGCGAAGCCGTTCCCAGCACCGACAGCGTGGCGGACGCCGCGAGCGCGGCGAAGATCGTGCAGTGCGCGGTCGACAATTTCGGCCGCATCGACGCCGTCGTGAACAACGCCGGCATCCTGCGCGACCGCTTCTTTCACAAGATGTCGGTCGACGAGTGGGACTCGGTCATCAAGGTCCATCTCTACGGCACCTACTTCGTGAGCCGCGCCGCCGCCGTGTTCTTCAAGGAACAGGCTTCGGGCGCGATGGTGCACATGACGTCGACCTCGGGGCTGATCGGCAACTTCGGCCAGGCCAACTATTCGACCGCCAAGCTCGGCATCGTGGCGCTGTCGAAATCGATCGCGCTCGACATGCTCAAGTTCAACGTGCGCTCCAACTGCATCGCGCCCTTTGCCTGGAGCCGGATGATCGGAGCGATTCCGACCGACACCGAAGAACAGAAGGCACGTGTCGCCAAGATCCAGCAGATGACGCCGTCCAAGATCGCGCCACTCGCGGTCTATCTCGCGAGCGATGCCGCGAAGGAAGTCAACGGCCAGATCTTCTCGGTGCGCAACAACGAGATCTCGCTGATCAGCCAGCCGCGCCCGGTGCGCTCCATCCACCGCTCCGAAGGCTGGACGCCGCAGACCATTGCCGATCATGCGATGCCGGCAATGCGCGCGAGCTTTTATCCCTTGGATCGATCGGCGGACGTATTCAGCTGGGACCCAGTATGACCCTCCCTGCTGCCCGGGGTTTTCGCGGGACAATCGCGGTTTCCTGATCCAGCGCCGCGGCGCCTCCGCACCCTCTTCCCTTGAACCTGCATTTCGACCTCTTCGACCTGAAACTGTTCGTCTACGTGGCGGATGCGAGGAGCTTGACGCGCGGCGCGGACAAGGCCTGCATCTCGCTCGCGGCGGCATCCACGCGCATCAAGCAGATGGAAGAGGCCGTGGGCGGCAAGCTGTTGCATCGCAATGCGCAGGGGGTGAGCCTGACGGCTGCGGGCGAGGCCCTGCTCTACCACGCCAAGCGCGTGATGCAGCAGATGGAGCACTTGCGCATCGACATGCAGGACTTCGGCAAGGGCATCAAGGGCCATGTGCGCGTCTTCGCCAACACCACCTCGATCACCGAATACCTTCCGGAAAAGCTGGCCGGCTTTCTCACGCGGCATCCGGCCGTGCAGGTGGACCTGCGCGAATACCTCAGCGAGGAAATCGTGCGCTCGGTGGCCGATGGCACCGCGGACATCGGCATCCTCGCCGGCGACGTTCACACGGGCGACTTCGACGCGCGGCCTTTCGGGCGCAACCAGCTCGTTCTCGTCGTGCCGGCCACGCATCGGCTTGCGGGCGCGAGTGGGGTGTCCTTCGGCGACACGCTCGAAGAACAGCACGTGGGCCTGCACCACGGCAGCGCGATCCATCGCTTCCTGCTGCTCAAGGCCGAGCTTGCGGGCCGGGGCTACAGCCCGCGCATCCAGGTGGGCAGCTTCGAGGCCATCTGCCTGATGATCGAGGCAGGTGTCGGCGTCGGTGTGTTGCCGGCTTCGTCCGCCCGGCGCCATGCCCGCTCGATGCGGATCGTGACGGTGCCGCTTGCCGATGCCTGGGCCGAGCGCGAATTGAAGATCGTCGCGCGCAATCGCGAGCTGTTGCCGGCTTCGGCGCGCGAGCTGTTCGACTATCTGGCACAGCCAGCCGAGAAGCCGTAGTGCATTCCTGATGTCGATCGATCCGAAGTCGTTGCGCCTGTTCACAGCCGTCGCGGACCACGGCAGCATCAGCGAAGGCGCCAAGCGCTGCCACATCGCTCTGGCGGCAGCCAGCAAGCGCATCTCCGACCTCGAGGCGCGGGCACGGCTGCCGCTGCTGGTCCGCCATGCGCGCGGCGTCACGCTCACCTCGGCCGGCCACGGCCTGCTGCTGCATGCCCGCGCCGTGCTGTCGGCGATGGACCGGCTGGGCGCCGAGCTCGACGATTTCCAGAACGGCGTAGCCGGCGTGGTCAGCATCACGGCCAACGCGTCGGCCATTGCCCAGTTCCTGCCGACGCAGATCGGTTCCTTCCTGCGGCACCACCCAGCGCTCAAGATCGATCTTCAAGAGCGCGCAAGCACCGAGGTGGTCAAGGCGGTGGGCGCCGGCCTGGCCGACATCGGCGTGATCGAGGGCCATACGGCGCGCGGCGAACTCGAGTGCCTTCCCTACCGCAGCGACGAGCTTGCCGTGATCGTGGCGCGCGACCATCCGCTGGCCCGGCGCAAGCGCATCGGAGTGGACGAAGTACTGCGGCACGACCATATCGTGGTCCGCGAAGGCACGGCCCTGCACCGCTTGCTGCTGAGCGCCGCGCTCGAAGCGCAGGCACCGCTCAAGGTCCGCATGCAGGTCGGCAGCTTCGACATGGTGTGCCGCATGGTCGAACAGGGCATCGGCATCGGCGTGCTGCCCTATGCCGCGATCCTTCCTCAGTTGCAGATCCTTCGTCTGCGCTGCCTGCGGCTCGACGCGCCCTGGGCCCGGCGCCAGCACTTGCTCTGTGTGCGGCGCGAGCAGGATCTGACCTCCGCCGCTCGCTCGGTGCTGGAGCACCTGCGCCAGCCCGCCTGAGCCTTCGCCAAACGCGAAGCCTCGCGCCCGCCAGAAACGAATTGTTCTCCGCGGCCCGGGCATCAAGAATGGTGCGAGCCAATCGCGAAAGGGGACATTTCTTGAAAATCATCCGCGTCAGCGCCACGCCGCTGAACATCCCGGTCACCATCGAGGTGCTGGGTCTCGACAAACAAACGTCGCTCTCGCTCTGCCTGACCGAGATCGAGTCCGACACCGGACTCGTCGGGTACGGCATGACCGCCATCACCGAGGAGGAAATCATCGCCGCCGCCGTGCGCGAAGTGGCGGGCCCTGCGCTGATCGGCGAGGACCCGATGGCCACGGAGCGCCTCTGGAGCAAGCTCTATTGGCTGCTCTCGCCGCGCGGCCAGACCGGGTATGCGAGTCACACCATCGCCGCGCTCGACATCGCGCTGTGGGACCTCAAGGCCAAGGCGCTCGGGCAGCCCCTGTGGCGCCTGCTCGGCGGCGCGCGCTCTCGCGTGCCGGTCTATGCGACCTTCGGCTTCGGCTTCTTCGAGCGCGACCAACTCGCCGCCGCCGCGAAGCTGTGGGTTTCACAGGGCTTCCAGCGTCTGAAGATGACGGTCGGCGGCCACGCGCTCGCACGCCGCGACGAGCCGCGCCCGATCGACGAGGTGATCGACGAGGACGTGCGCCGCGTTGCCGCGGTGCGCGAGGCCGTCGGCCCCGACGTGAAGCTCTACGTCGACGCCAACTGCGGTCTCGACCTGTTCCATGCAGCCGATCTCGCGCGCCGCATCGAGCCCTACGGCATCAGCTTCTTCGAGGAGCCGTTGACTCAGAACGACGTGCGCCAGATGGCCGACCTGCGCACCCGTACCACCATCCCGCTCGCGTGCGGCCAGAACGAAGGGCTCGCCTTCCGCTTCCGCGACCTGCTGGTCGGCCAGGCCGCCGACGTGCTGCAACCGAATGTGACGATCTCCGGCGGCTATTCGCAGTGCCTGAAGATCGCAGGCATGGCGCAGGCCTTCAACGTGCCGATCGACAACGGCGGTGCGTGGCCGTTCCACAATATGCACCTGCACGCGGGCGTCTCGAACGGCGGGATGGTGGAGTACCACTATGTGGCGGTGCAGATGCTCAAGCAGATCTTCGACGGCCTGCCGGTGCCCGACCAGGGCTGGTTGACGCTGCCCGAGACACCAGGACTCGGTTTTTCGCCGAACGCTGACCGCGTGCGCGAATTCGCCAAGCTGCCGACATCCCACGGCAAGGGCAAAGCCTAGCGGCAACAAGAAAAGACAACGGAGACACGATGGAACAGAGACCAGTCATTCGATCGGCACGCCGGCATGCATTGCGTTGGGCGGCGATGGCAGCGGCGCTCGGCATGGCGGGAACGCTCGCCGCCCCCGCCGCATGGGCGCAGAAGTACCCGGACAAGCCGATCCGGCTCATCGTGGGTTACTCCGCGGGCGGTGGCGTCGATGCGGTCGCGCGGCTGCTCAGCGCGCGCCTGCCGGCGGTGCTGGGACAACAGGTGCTGGTCGAGAACCGCACCGGCGCGACCGGGCTGATCGCCGCGGATCTCGTCGCCAAGTCCCCGCCGGACGGTTACACCTTGATGATGGGCGACAGCGCCCTGCTCATCGCCAAGCTGCTCCAGCCCAAGATCGGCATCGATCCGCTCACGAGCTTCAAGCCCGTGGCCGGCGCGTTCATCTCGCCGCTGATGATCGTCACGGGCAACGACTTCCCGGCCCGCACACCCACGGAACTGGTCACGCTGCTGAAGGCTCATCCGGGCCAATACTCGTATGCCACCTCGGGCGTCGGCACCGTGCAGCACCTTGGCTTCGAGATGCTCAAGCAGAGCACGGGCGCCTTCGTGGTCCACGTGCCGTATCGCGGCGCCGCGCAGATCGTGCCCGACGTGATCGGCGGACAAGTGCCGATCGGTGTCGTGAGCGCCACCGCCGCGATGTCGCAGGCGAAGGCCGGCAAGCTGCGCGCAGTGGCGCTGATGAACACCACACACCTCGAAGGCGCCGACAACGTTGCGCCGCTGGCCTCCGCACTGCCGGGCTTCGATGTCGCGCCGCGCATTTTCCTGCTCGCACCGGCCGGCACGCCCGACGAGATCGTCGACAAGCTGTCGGCCGCGGTGAAGACGGTGCTCGACACGCCCGAGGCCGCGACAACGGCGGCTGCGCAAGGCACCCTGCGGGCCTACAGCACGCCGGAACAGTTGCGAAAGGACATGAAGGACGAAACCGCACGATGGAAGCGGACCATCGCCGACCAGCACATCACGATGGAGGGAAGCTGAATGCCGCAGCCGAAGCCGCAGCTGGGCCTGATCGTTCCACCCGCCGCGGGTGCTGTGCCTGTCGACGGGCCGCTGCTGTACGGAGACCGCATTCGCTTCAGCGCGCGCGGACTCGGCCTGGGCGAAATCTCCACGCGTGGCTACACCGAAGTGATCGATTCGGTCGTCGGCAAGGCCCTTGAGCTGGCGGGCGAAGGCGTCAGTGCCGTCTCGCTGATGGGCACTTCGCTCAGCTTCTTTCGGGGCGCGGGTTTCAATCGTGAACTGCAGGCTGAAATGGCGCGCGCCACTGGCTTGCCGTGCAGCACGATGAGCAATGCCATCGTCGGCGGCTTGCGGACGCTCGGCGTACGCCGGGTTGCCGTGGCCACGGCCTACATCGACGAGGTCAACACACAGCTGCGCCGCTACTTGCAGGACAGCGACTTAGAGACGCTCGCGCTGGAGGGCCTCTCGATTTCGGACGTGCAGGCGGTCGGCAAGGTGCCGACGCAGGTGCTGGTCGATCTTTGCGTGCGCGTCTTCGAAGCCAGCCCCGGCGCGGACGGCATCCTGATCTCCTGCGGAGGCTTGGTCACGCTCGACGCAGTGAAGGAAGTCGAGGCGTCACTCCAGGTGCCGGTCGTTTCGAGTTCGCCCGCGGGCTTCTGGGATCTGGTGCGCTGCGGCGGACTGGACCCGCGCTCGCCGGGCCACGGCCGCCTCTTCGCCTGAACGCGTCGGCTCAGTGCCCGGCCGCGCGCAGGATCGACCGCGCCTTGAGCACCACGGGCCGGTCGACCATCTTGCCTTCGACCGCGACCGGTGCGCCGCCGCTGGCTGCATCGGCATCGATCACCCGCCGTGCCCAATCGATCTGCGCGGGCGTTGGAGAGAAACCCTGGTTGACGACGGCGACCTGTTTCGGATGGATGCAGAGCTTGCCGCCGAAGCCCAGGTGTCGCGCGTGCAGCGCATCGGCCTCGATGCGCGCCGGATCGTCAATCGTCGTGCTCACGCCGTCCACCGGCGGCTGCAGCCCCGCGAGCCTCGAAGCCAGCACCATGCGCGAACGGAAGTAGAGCAACTCCTGCCCATCGCCTTCGATATCGAGATCGGCCTGGAAGTCGACGGTGCCGAACACCAGCCGCTGCACCCCGGGCGCCGAAGCGATCTCGTCCATCCTGGCGATGCCGCGCGCAGTCTCGACCAGGGGCAGCAACGCCACGGCGGGGTGCACTTCGGCGATGGCGTGAAGCACGGCAGCGTCCTCCGCCTTGGGCAGCATCAGCGCATCGATGCGCGCTTCGACAAACAAGGCCAGATCGGCGGCATGCCAAGGCGTATCCGCGGCGTTGATGCGGACGGCAACAAGAACGCCGGTGCTGCCGGAGCCTGCGCGTCCAGCAAGCCACTGCGCCACCTGAGTGCGCGCTTCGTCCTTGCGGTCCGGCGGTACGGCGTCTTCGAGGTCGAGCACGATCACATCGGCGCCGCTCTGGGAGGCCTTGTCGAAACGCGCGGGCTGGTGGCCGGGTACGAACAGCAGGCTGCGCGCAACAGCGCGTTCGGAAAGCGAAGCGTTCGACATCGGCTTCACTCCTCAGCTGAGCAGGCGCGTGACGCGAGCCTCGTCGGCAAGACGCCAGATGCGCACGCACAGCGCCTTCGCCTCCTGCGCCGTGGCGCCTTCGCCGTATTGCGTGAGGCGCTGCATCTTGTCCTCGATCTCGGCACGGCTCAGCGTGTTGCCCGGGTCGCCCTTGGGTTCGTCGACGCGACCAGGGAAGGTGCGGCCGTCGGTCGTGGTCACGCTCACCTTGCCGATCCACCGCCCCGGGTAGGCCGTGTCGACCTCGCGGTCGAGTTCCATCATGACCTTGTCGCGGAACGAGGCGACTTCGGGCGCGAGGAAGTCGCGATCGAATTCGGTGAGACCCGCGCGGCCATGCACCGCGATGAGCCCCAGCACCGTGCCCATCGAGAACTTGGCCTGGTGCACCGTGGCCGGCACGACGACGCGGCCGAGCACGTCGATGGCGCCCTGGTGAACATGCGTCACGACGCGGGCGATGTCGCCGGCCTTCAGGTCGTTCTGCTTCATGACTTGCAGCAATGCATCGGCCGCAGGATGCGTGTGGCGGCACGAAGCGTGATATTTGAACGAAGTCTCCGCCAGCGTCCAGCGCGTGCCAAGTCCGTCCGTGAGCCGCGACGGGTCAGCGTCGGTCGACATGCCCACGCCGAGGCCTTGCGGGCCTTCGAGCACATGGGCCGCACCAGTGAAGCCATCCTGCGCCAGATAGGCCGACATCAGGCCACTCGCCGCCGCATGTGCGCAGTGCAATTGCTTGGAATCGGCCGCATCGCGCAGGAACTCCCACACGCCCGCCGACTGCGTGCCTGCCGAGCCGAAGGCATGCAGCATCTGCGAGGGTGTGAGTTCGAGCAGGCGTCCGGCCGCCGCGGCAGCGGCAAGCGTGCCCGCCGTGGACGTGGTGTGAAAGGTGCGGTAGTGCGAGCGTCCCAGGAACTCACCCACGCGGATGCCGACTTCGTAGCCCGCGACCACGGCCGTCAACAGTTGCGCACCGCTCGCGCCGACGGCCTGTGCCGTTGCCAGTGCCGGCGCGAACGCCACTGCCGCGGGATGGAACACCGAACCGTTGTGCACGTCGTCCTGCTCGACGTAGTGCGAGGCTGCTGCATTCACGAGCGCGGCGAAGACCGGCGATGTCGTGCGGCGCGAGTTCAACACTTCACTCGGCCCCTCGGCGGGCCCCATCATCTCGGCGAAGCGCTGGATGCTGCGCACAGGTCGCGCCGAACGGGCGGCGAGCACCGAGCCCAGCCAGTCGAGCATCAGGTCCTCGGCGCGCCGGATCGCCGGCGCGGGAATTTGCGCGAAGGCGAGTTCGGCGGCAAAGGTGGCCAGAGTCTGGCTGGGATGCTGGTTCATGGCGAAGGTTGAATGGAGAGGTGAAACAAGGGCGCCGGGGTCGATCTCAGACCGCGCCTTCGGCGCGTAGTGCGGCGATGGTTGCTGCGTCGTAGCCGGCTTCGGCCAGGATCGCATCGGTGTGCTGGCCCAACGTGGGCACCGCGTCCATCCGCGGATCCCATTCGCGCGGAACGCCGGGCGGCCACAGCGCGGAAACCGGACCAGCGCCCGTTCCCACTTCGGTCCAGCGTTCTCGCGCCCTCAGTTGAGGATGGTTCCAGACGTCCTGCATGGTGTTGACCTGCGCATTGGCGATCTGCGCGGCGTCGAGCCGCTCGATGATCTGCGCGGCACTGAAAGCCGAGAACGACTGCACGATGATCTCGCGCAAGGCCACGCGGGAAGCCGTGCGCAGTGTGTTGGACGCAAAGCGCGCATCGGTCGCGAGGCCGGGCTGCTCCAGCACCTTCGCGCAGAACGCCTGCCATTCGCGCTCGTTCTGGATGCCCAGCATCACTTGCTTGCCATCGCCGGCCGGGAACGGGCCGTAGGGATAGATCGTCGCGTGCGCTGCACCCGCGCGCGGCGGCGGCTCGGCGCCTTCGAACGCGTAGTACAACGGGAAATTCATCCACTCGACCATGCTTTCGAGCATGGAGACGTCGATGCGGCAGCCCTTGCCGGTCTTGCCGCGCTGCAGGAGTGCCGCGAGGATGTTGCTGTAGGCGTACATGCCGGCGGAAATGTCCGCGATCGAACAGCCGGCCTTGGCCATCTCGTCCGGCGTGCCTGTCACGGAGAGGAAGCCCGATTCGCTCTGGATGAGCAGGTCGTAGGCTTTCTTGTCGCGGTACCGGCCTGGCTGGCACGGGTCATCGCCGTAGCCCGAGATGTCGCACACGATCAGGCCAGGATTCGCCGGCGACAGCGCCTCGAAAGACAACCCCAGCCGCGCGGCTGCGCCCGGCGCGAGGTTCTGCACGAGCACGTCGGCGTCTGCAACCAGGCGCTTGAGAACCTCCTGCCCCTTCGGATGCTTCACGTCGAGCGTCAGGCTTTCCTTCGACCGGTTGGTCCACACGAAATGCGATGCGAGCCCGCGGACACGCTGGTCATACGCGCGCGCGAAGTCGCCGCTGCCCGGCCGCTCGACCTTGATGACGCGCGCACCCAGGTCCGCCAGCTGGCGCGTGCAGAACGGCGCCGCAATGGCGTGCTCGAGCGTGAGGACGGTGATGCCTTCGAGCGGGCGCATCTCAGTGCCCGCCCGGCCGCCCGAAGGGCACTGACCACCCCCTTGGGGGGGCGGCGAACGAAGTGAGTAAGGGGGGCATCAAAAACTCCTCGGCAAGCCCAGCATGTGCTCGGCGACATAGCTCAGGATCAGGTTGGTCGAGATCGGCGCGACCTGGTAGAGCCGTGTCTCGCGGAACTTGCGCTCCACGTCGTATTCGCAGGCGAAGCCGAAGCCACCGTGGAATTGCAGGCAGGCGTTGGCTGCTTCCCACGAGGCCTTGGCCGCGAGGTACTTCGCCATGTTGGCCTGCGCACCGCAGGGCTCGTGCGCGTCGAAGCGACGGCAGGCTTCATGGCGCATCAGGTCCGCCGCCTCGACCTCGATGAAGGCCTCCGCGATCGGGAACTGCACGCCCTGGTTCTGCCCGATCGGGCGGCCGAAGACGACGCGCTCCTTGGTGTAGGCCGTGACCTTGTCGATGAACCAGTAGCCGTCGCCGATGCACTCGGCCGCGATCAGCGTGCGTTCGGCGTTGAGGCCGTCGAGGATGTACTTGAAGCCCTGCCCTTCCTCGCCGATGAGGTTCTCGGCCGGAATCTCCAGATTCTCGAAGAAGAGTTCGTTGGTCTCGTGGTTGACCATGTTCAGGATCGGCCGCACCGTGAGCCCGTTGCCGATCGCCTCGCGCAGGTCGACGATGAAGATCGACATGCCCTCGGACTTCTTCTTCACGTCAGCCAGCGGCGTGGTGCGTGCCAGCAGGATCATCAGGTCGGAATGCTGGATGCGCGAGATCCAGACCTTCTGGCCGTTGATGACGTAGCGGTCGCCCTTCTTCACCGCCGTCGTCTTGATCCTGGTGGTGTCGGTGCCGGTGGAGGGTTCGGTCACGCCCATGGACTGCAGGCGCAGTTCGCCGGTCGCGATCTTCGGCAGGTACTTCTGCTTCTGCGCTTCGGAGCCGTGGCGCAGCAGCGTGCCCATGTTGTACATCTGGCCGTGGCAGGCGCCGGAGTTGCCGCCCGAACGGTTGATTTCTTCCATGATCACCGACGCCTCGGTGAGCCCGAGACCCGAGCCACCGTATTCGTGTGGAATCAGCGCGGCCATCCAGCCGGCCTTGGTCAGCGCGTCGACGAAATCGGCCGGATAGGCGCGTGCCTCATCGATCTTGCGGAAATATTCATTGGGAAACTGCGCGCACAGGTCGCGCACGGCATCGCGGATGTCCTGGTAGCGATGATTGGAGTCGTTCATGGGAATAGCGGTGAGTTGAATTCGGGCGTGGGGGTGAGCTTCATTTTTCCAGTCGGGCCGTGGCCTGCATCAGCAGCGCGCCCTGCCCGTCTTCGGCCCACAGCGAGACGGTGCCATCGGGCTGCGGAGAATGGCCGGCCACGCGCAACAGCTTGCCGCAGGTCAACGGGCGCACGGCCTTGAAGCTGTACGCGGCAACCGCACGGCCCGGATTGTGTTGCTGCGCGGCTTCGAGCAGGAGCGTGGCGATCAGCGGGCCGTGCACGATGAGATCGTCATAGCCTTCGATCTGCGTCACGTAGGGATAGTCGTAGTGGATGCGGTGACTGTTGAATGTCAGCGCTGAATAGCGGAACAGCAACGGTGCATCCGGCCGATGCTCCACCGCCCATGCCGCATCGGCCGGTGGCGCCTGCGGCGGTGCGGATTCGCCGGGCTTCGGCGCCTCGCGATAGACGATGTCGTGGAATTCGCGCAGCAGCAGCGTGCCGCCGGCATGCACTTCATGCTGCACCTTGACGAACACGAGCGCACCGCCCTTGCCCTGCTTGAGATTCACATCGACCACGCGCGACGTCTTCGTGGTGGGCGTGGCGAGCTTCAAGGGTGCGAGGAACTCGAGCTGGCTGCCGGCCCACATGCGGCGCGGCAGCGGCACTGGCGGCAGGAAGCCGCCGCGCGCGGGGTGGCCGTCGGGCCCGAGCCCGTTCTGCGGCGCGATCGGCAGGAAATAGCACCAGTGCCACAGCGGCGGCAGTGCCTGTCCGGGTTGCCAGTCATTCCCGTCGTTGCGCACGGTCGCGGCCATCGCGCTCGCAGTCCAGGGCGAGAGCAGTTCGTCTCGCGTCTCGGTGCGGCCGATCCAGCTGCGGAGGTGGTCCAGGTCGAGAGATTCGGTCATGGTGTGTGAATCTATCCCTCTGGCGGCGTCGCTGCTCAGTGATTGCCGAACCCTCCCTTCGGCAAAAGCGAACCGGACCGTGATCGATCGAACACCACCTGGTCGTACCACCATAGCCCCTCGAAAAGGACGCGCGCGACGGGGCGAAGTGCGTGCTCCGAGGCGATCTGGCCGATGGAGCGCTTGCCATCGATGGCGTCCACGAACTTCTTCTGCTGCGCGGTGATCGGTAGGTACAAGTCGGTGAAGGTGTGGTGCCGGTTGATCAGCACTGCCGCTGCGCCTGGCTGCAGCCGCTCCTGGACCATCAGCGTGTCGGGCAAGCGATGGGGCACGTAGTCAAGCCATGCATCGCCCTCGAAGTCGATGGGCTTGTGCTGCGCCCGGTCGTCGCGATACGCCACCACGCTGTGGCGGATCATCGACCCGCGGAAGAGTTCGACCGCGGCATACTGTTCCTCCCGAGGAAGCGCCGCCAGCAGCGGTTGGTGCGGGGACGACGCCAGCCCGCCGCACTGAGGCAGATAGGCCCCTTGCCCCAACCAGCGGCCAAAGCTCAAGCCGCCCGTTCGAAGGAAGTCGAAGAGTTGCGGGACCGAGTAGGCCCGGTCCTGAGGATGAAGCAGCGCATCCGCCAGCCCGGCCTTGTCCTTGAAATCCGGCGCACTGCGCAGCAGCGGCATCAGCGGGTGGTCTGGCGGCAACGCCCGGATGCTTGCCGCCAGCGCATTGATCTCATCCGTCGTCGTTCCGATACCCAGCCGGCGGCAGTAGTCCTGCAACAGGTACACACCGGCGCGGCCGTAAGGTGCATAGACCATCAGGTGCATGGCACCGTCCAGGTCGAGCACGTCGTGAAGGGCTCGCAACCCCGCGTCGGGGTCCGGCAAGTGATGCAGCACGCCCGTGCAGACGACATGTTCGAACGTGCGCCCCAGCTCGGCTGCGCGCTCCACTGGGAGATGGTGGAGTTCGAGATTGTCCAGTCCGTACTTGCGCCTGAGCCCTTCGGTCTTTTCGATGCTCGTCGCGCTGAAATCGATGCCGACCACCTTCGCGCGAGGCCAGCGCATCGCGTGCTTGGCCGCCTGGGAGGTCCCGCATCCGGCAACCAGGATGGTCCGGTCGTCCCGATACGGTTCGTCCGGCCAGAACATGAAGGACTCGGCGCGCCGCCGATCGTCGTTCCACAACTGCCGGTAGTGATCGAGATCGTCGACCGGCGGCGGATAGGGATGGCGTTCGTAGAAGGCGCTCACTTCCAGCGCCACCCGGGCACCATCCGTGCCTGTTGCCTCGCGGTCTTTCAACATGGCCCGTGCGCAGGTTGATGCAAGGCCCCGGGCCTTCCCCGGCCAACCTTGCACGACCCATCGATCTCAGGTGTTGCCGTGAATCGACACCTGCGCCAACACCGCGTCCAGGTTGAACGAAGCGGGCTTCTGCCGTGGCGGGAACTTGGCGAAGTCCGCGATCTGCCCCGCGATCACCGCCTGCATCAGATACATCTGGGGCGCGTGATCGACCATCCAATCCAGGTAGGTGTTCGAGTTGAACTCGGCCCGCTCGTACGGGTCGCGGCGCAGATTCATGATGTACGGCAGCCGAAGCTTCACGAACGGCTCGGCCCACTGTCGCATCGTATTCGCGCGCTGCACGGCCAAGTGGAACTTGTAGTCGCCAACCCGCACCGCGATCACTTCGCCGTCATCGCTGAAGTACACGATAGCGTTTCTCGGGCTCTCCTTCACGGCGCCGGTCAGGTAGGGGATCTGGTTGTAGCCGTCGAGATGGACGTTGAATTTCTTGCCGTCAACCGTACAGCCGTCGAGCAGTTGCTGTTTCACGTCAGCATTGCCGGCGGCCGCGAGCAAGGTCGGGAACATGTCGATGTGCGAGACGATGCCGTTCAGCACCGAGCCGGCCTTGATCTTGCCCGGCCAGCGCATGAAGCACGGCACACGCCAACCGCCCTCCCAGTTGGAGTCCTTCTGGCCACGAAACGGGGTGGTGGCGCCATCAGGCCAGGTGTCGTTCTCCGGGCCGTTGTCGGTGGAGTACATGACGATGGTGTTGTCGGCAATGCCCAGTTCGTCGAGCTTGTCGAGCATCTGTCCGATCTGCTCATCGTGGACAACCATGCGATCGCTGTAGGGGTCCTGTCCGCTCTTGCCCAGGTTCTTCTCGGCGACGTGCGTGCGGAAGTGCATCGCTGTCGAGTTGTACCAGAGGAAGAACGGCTGATCCGCCTTCGCCTGCTTTTCCATCCAGGCGATCGCGCCGTCAGTGATCTCCTCGTCAATGGTTTCCATGCGCTTCTTGGTCAACGCGCCGGTGTCCTCGATCGTCTGCCCGCCCTTGCCGTCAGATATGCAGTGAAGCACGCCGCGTGGACCGAACCGCTTCTTGAACTCGGGGTCCTTCGGATAGTCGGGGAGCTCGGGTTCTTCCTCGGCGTTCAGGTGATAAAGATTGCCGAAGAACTCGTCAAAGCCGTGCATGGTCGGCAGGAACTCGTCGCGGTCGCCGAGATGGTTCTTGCCGAACTGACCCGTGGCGTAGCCGAGCGGCTTCAGCAATTCGGCGATGGTCGGGTCTTCCTTCTGCAGACCGACCGTGGCGCCCGGCATGCCGACCTTGGTCAGGCCGGTACGGATCGGGTTCTGGCCGCAAATGAAGCAGGCGCGGCCGGCCGTACAGCTTTGCTGCGAGTAGTAGTCGGTGAACGTCACCCCTTCCTCTGCGATGCGATCGATGTTGGGGGTCCGATAGCCCATCATGCCTCGGCTGTTGTGGCTGATGTTCGAAATGCCGATGTCGTCACCCCAAAGAATCAAGATGTTGGGTTTCTTCGCTGCCATGATTTTTCCTTCGCATTGAATGAAGTTAAAGATGCTCGGCAAGGTGCTTGGCCTCGCGCCCCCCAATCCGGCAAGCCACGCCAGGCTCGCCCCGATTGATCGATGGGAACTTCGATGCCCCAAAGGGCAAGAACAAAGTCCCGTTTCATTTCGTCGCCTGACTCAGGTGTGCGGCCGGCGACGCAGCACGATATTCACCAGGCTGCGGAACAGCAGGTAAGGCACGACCGCGAGGACCGCCGCGACCATCACGGCCTCGCCGGGATAGACCCAACGCACCGAGATGAACTGATAGATGGCATCCATGACGATGGCGAAGATGAACACTTTCCCGACGTCTCGCCAGCCTTCGAGCAGCAACGCCTTGCGTTGCGTGCGATCGTGAACGAGCGCCCATAGGTAGACGGGCCTCCCGTCTCGCGCGTCCTGCCTGCCGGCCCTGAAAGCGAAGAAGGCGGCCACCGCCGGCTGCAGGATGAACCGGAACGAAAGCGGCGCATGCCGGCCGCTCGTGACGTCCGACCATGTGCGGACGAAGACATCCATCAGGGAATCGATCATGTGTGGCCTGCGCTATCCATGGCGACGTGTTCTTCCTCACCGGTAGCCGCTGCGGACCTTGCCGCGGAACACCCAGTACACCCCGAAGGTGTAGATCGCAATCACCGGCAGCACCACCGCGGCACCGTAGAACAGGAAGCGGAGCGATTCCTCCGGCGCAGCCGCACTGGCCACGGTGACCGCGTACGGGACCATGTAGGGCCAGAACATCACGCCGAGCGTCAGGTAGGCCGCCGCGATGAACACCACCGTCAGCGTGTACGCGACACCATCGCGGCGCGCACGAGCCCCCATGATGACGCCGATCAACGAGGCGACGGCCACCGCGACGAAGACCCATCCCCATGGCCGATCCTTCAGGTGACTCTGCGCGATCGCACCTGCATCGAAGCTCAACGACACGGCGAATGCCAGTCCGAGCACCACGAAGACGGCCACCGCGAGCCAGGGAATGCGGCGATAGGCCCAGTCCCGCAGATCGCCTTCGCTCTTGAGCACGATCCAGCCCGCACCCAGCAGCGCATAGCCAAAGACGAGGCCAATGCCGGTCAGGACCGAGAACGGATGCAGCCATTCGAGGGACGTGCCCGCGAACTGGCCATTCGCCACTGGAAGGCCCCGCATCAACGCCCCCACGGCGGCCCCCTGCACGAAGGCGACCACTGTCGATCCCAGGAAGAATCCCGTGTCCCACAGCCAGCGTGTCTTCACGCTGCGGAAGCGGAATTCGAAGGCGACGCCGCGAAAGATCAAGCCGACGAGCAACAACAGCACCGGCAGATAGAACGCCCCCAGGAACACGGCATACACCACCGGGAAGGTCGCGAACAGGCCCGCGCCGATGATCACCAGCCAGGTCTCGTTGCCGTCCCAGAACGGCGCGATGGTGTCCATCATGTGCAGGCGGTGGTCCTGCTCGCTGGTGGTGCCGAAAAGAATCCCCACGCCAAGGTCGAAGCCGTCCAGGATCACGTAGACCAGGATCGAGATGGCGATGACCGCCGCCCAGAAGAGCGCCAGGTCGCTGGGCACGGCCGGGCTCACCGCGTGCCTCCGGATCCGCCGTTGGGCGCAGCGTCCGTGCGCGCGGCGATGGCCAGCGGCCGGCTGCCGGTGACGTTGCCCGTGGCTTGCGTCTTGGCACGCGGTCCCTGGCGCAGGAGCTTGTAGATGTAGTAGATGCCGAAGGAAATGAAGAGCCAGTACACCACCACGTAGACGATTAGCGAGGTCAGCACGTCACCCGTGGTCAGCGAGGGGGTGACGGCGTCCTTGGTGCGCAGCAGGCCGTAGACCACCCAGGGCTGGCGTCCGATCTCCGCCGTGTACCAGCCGGTGAGGATGGCGACGAAGCCGGTCGGGAAGGCCGCGAAGGTGATCCACAGGAACCAGCGCGACGACTCCAGCTTGCCCCGCCATCGCAGGAAATTGCCGAGCCACGAGACGGCCAGCATGATGAGGCCCATGCCGACCATCAGCCGGAAGGTCCAGAAGGGAATCAGCACCGGCGGCCAGTCTTCGCGAGGAAAAGACTCGAGGCCGCGCTCGGGGGCGGTGAGGTTGCCCGATGCGATGAGGCTGCCGAGCTTGGGCACCGTGATGGCGAAGAGGTTGCGCTGGTTCGCCTCGTCGGGGATGGCGACCAGGACTTCGCTGGCGGGCTGCTCGTTCTTCCAGCGTGCCTCGATCGCAGCGAACTTGGCGGGCTGGTGGGCCAGCACGTACAGGCCCGTCAGGTGGCCGAAGAAGAGTTGGACCGGGATGAGCACGGCGGCCAGCCCGAGGCCCCAGTGGAGCATCATCCGGCCTTCGTCGAAGTGCACGCGGCGCAGGAGATACCAGGCACCGGTCGCCGACACGCACATCGAAGTCGTCAGCAAGGCGGCGAGCAGCATGTGCGGCCAGCGCACCATCTGTATGGGCCCCAGCACGATCTGCATCCAGTCGGCCGGAATGATCTTGCCGTCCACGATCGTGTGGCCCAGCGGCACCTGCATCCAGCTGTTGTTGGCCAGGATCCAGAACGACGAGAACATCGTGCCCAGCGACACCATGCAGCACGAGAAGAAATAGAAGCGCGGCGATACCCGGTCGCGCCCGAGCAGCATCACGCCGAAGAAAGTCGCCTCGAGCATGAAGGCCGTGAAGCCCTCATAGCCGAGCAACGGTCCTTGAATCGAACCGGTCTTGACGGCGAGCACACCCCAGTTGGTTCCGAACTGGAACGCCATCACGATGCCCGTGACCACCCCCATGCCGAAAGACACGGCAAAGATTGGCAGCCAGAAGTCGAACACCCTGCGATAGAGCGCGTTGCCCGTCGCCAGCCTGGCGCCTTCGATGGTGGCCAGCCAAGCCGCGAGCCCGATCGTGAAGGCGGGAAAGATGATGTGGAAGCTGATCACGAACCCGAACTGGATTCGCGACAGTGTCACGGGGTCGAGGTCCATGTTCGAACTCCCGTTTCATTTCTTCGCTGCGGCGCTGTCCAGGCCCAGGATGACGACCTTCGCGTGCCTCGGCTTCGTTGGCCATGCGACCATGGTGAATCCGTCGGCGACAGCAACCTTCTGCGCGCCATCCGCCGTGTACGTGATCACGCCGCCTCCGATCGCGCCGCCGCTTCCGAGCGGGCCTCCCCAGAGCTTCTCCCCGGTGGAGGCGTCAAGCGCATAGAAATTGCCGCCGAGGTCGGCAAAGAACACGATGCCCCCGGCCGTCGGCGTGATCCCGGCGACGATGGGATAGTTGGACTTGACCCGCCACTTCCAGACACCGGTGTCTGCGTCGCTGGCATAGATCCATCCGGCCCAATGTCCGTCGGTTTTGTCTTCCTTGCCGAACATGTTGATGGGATTGAGCGTTGCCATTCCGGTCCAGGGCTGGCCGACGGCCACTTTTCGCATCCTCTCATCGGTCTTGATCGTCACCGTATCGCACCAGTCGACGGTGCCGGTGATGACGAGATTCGTGGTCGGATCGAAACCTGGCGTGTTCCATTCGGTGCCTCCCACCGGACCCGGACAGAAGTGAACGTCCTGGCCGACGGCGAACGTGCCCTCGGCATTCTCGATTTGGGTGACCGGCACGCGGTAGATCAAGTTGTTGCTGGGGAGCTCGTAGCCATAGAGGTGCCCATCCTTCGGAGCGACCGACATGAGCTGCTTGCCGCCCATGGTCTGATGCAGGATGGGTGGACTGGACACATCCCAGTCATGCCAGTCCTTCTTCACGACCTTGAAGTTGTTCTTGTAGTCGCCCGTCTTGGCATCGAGGACCACGACCGAGTCCGTGAAGAGGTTTTCGCCTTCGCGTGCCCCTGAGGCGAAGTCAGGGGCCGGATTGCCTCCCGGGACGTACAGCAAGCCATTCTTGATATCGAGGGTGTACGAGGTCCAGGTGCCGCCGCCGCTGATCGGTATGCCTGGCGCGTTGTTCCAGGTCTTCCCGTCGAGCGGTGACTTGCCTTCCGGTCCACGGACGACGTCGCCCTCGGCCTTGGGAACGAGGAAGAACTGCCAGACGACCTTGCCGGTCTTGCCGTCGAGTGCGTAGACGTTACCCTTGCCACCCTTGTAGTCGCCGCCGGCATTGCCGATGTAGACGAGGCCATCCCAAGCGATCGGCGCCGAAGGCACCGACTCGCCGCGCTTCGGATCGCAGATGGTCGTCTCCCACACCTGCTTGCCGGTCTTGAAGTCGAAGGCCAGCACCCGGCAGTCCTGCGTCCCGCGGAACAGCAGGCCGTCCATGTAGGCGGCGCCGCGATTGGCCGGAAGGAGCCCGCCGGGATAGTCCAGGCGGGTGCGCCAGTTCTCGGCGCACGTGGTCGGATTGATGGAGAAGATTTCGAACTCGGCCGTGCCGATCAAGGCGTTGTTCACCATGATCAGACCCGATTCGAAAGCGGTGAAGATGCCGAGGTCGTACGTGCACTGGATCTTCAGGTTCCCGACATTCTTCGTGTTGATCTCGGTGAGCGGCGAGAAGCGCTGCGAGGTCGGTGTCCGGTTGTAGCTCGGCCAGTCTCCGGCGCTCGCGTTCGGCCAGGGCGCGTCGGCGACAGGCGATGAAGGCGCTGCGGCTGCGGGCGCCTTGTAGGCGGGATTCGATTCCACAGCCAGCGTGCCCGCCGGCGTAGACAGCGACTTGAGAAAGTTGAGTCCCATGCCGCCGTAGGTCGTCATCGGCACCGGGAACGCGGCATAGAGCGCTCCGGCGATGGCCCCGCCAACCACAACGAGCACGCCGATGATGGCGAAGATCCTTTTCATGCTTCTACCCCGATCGTGTAGGAACGCACCGACGATTGTGGCCACGGCGTCCGAGTACGCCATCCCAGCGGCCACCTACCTCCACGTACGTGGAAAGCGACCGGGGCCACCTGCGCGCCTTGAACCACTTGTCGTGGATCTGCTCGTAGACTTCGACGCATTCCGGTTGCCAACCTTCACGTCAATCCCATGCCCATGTTTCCGGACGACATCTACACCGAGCCTTCCAACCTCGATGGGCGAACCCTCGCCAACCTCGGCCCACTGCGCAGGATGGCGGGCGTTTGGCAGGGCGAGAAAGGCGTGGACGTCAAGCCCAAGGCGCAGGGGCCGAAGACGCAGGTCTATGTGGAGCACTACGAACTGCAGCCGATCGATCCACAGACCAATGGCCCGCAAGTGCTGTATGGCCTGCGCTATCACACCTTCATCCACAAGCCGGGCCTGACCAAGATGTATCACGATCAGGTCGGCTACTGGCTGTGGGAACCTGCCACCAGCACCGTCATGCTCACGCTGGCGATCCCGCGCGGCCAGATCGCGATGGCGAGCGGCCATGTGGATGCAGATGCGGACCGCTTCGAACTCGTCGCTGCGCGCGGGAGCCTCGTCAACGGCATCGTGTCCAACCCGTTCATCGAGCATGCATTCACCACGCTGGAGTGGCGCATCCAGGTGGCGTTCAATGCCGATGGCACCTGGGCGTACAACCAGGACACGGTCATGCAGATCCAGGGGCTGGCCGAGCCCTTTCATCACACGGACCGCAACACGCTCTCGAAGATCGGTGAGCCGACTCTCAATCCCTTGGCTATGCAGGGCTGAGGGATCTGCGGGCGAGCGACTACTTCGCCTTCAGAGTCAGGGCGCGAAGATGCTCGGCCAGATCGAGCGCGCCATCGTTGTCGGGATTGGCCTTGTTGAATTGATAGGACCTTGAAGGCCGGCAATGCCTGGCCGATACTGCCTTGACTCGGCTCCGTGCGATCCAGCGCCTAATACAGTCCCGGAGGTGGACAGTGACTGAAGCTGATCCCTACTTTCTAGGCTATCGCCAGGCGGAGCAAGATCGCCTGGGGCGACAAGCGGAAGAGCTTGCCGCCGATTCGAACTGGCTGTTCGATCACATCGGTGTAGCTGCGGGCTGGCGCGTGATCGAGATTGGCTGTGGCCCCCAGGGTTGTGTGGGCCTTCTCGCGGAGCGCGTCGGCGCGACGGGCCGAGTCGTCGGCGTGGAACGCAGCGCCGAGCAAGTGCAGCGTGCACGAGGCTTCGTCGCGGACTGCCATCTGACGAACGTCGAAGTCCTGCATGCCGATGGGCGCAAGACAGGTTTGCCTGAGCAGTCGTTCGATCTCGCGACCGCGCGGCTGGTTCTGGTCAACATTCCGCAACCCGAGGGCCTGGTGCATGAGATGGTCCGTCTTGTCCGACCCGGTGGCGTGGTGGCCCTGCATGAGGCCGAGGCAACCACGCAGCGATGCGATCCACCCCACCACGCCCAAACCCGTTTGCTTGATCTGCTCAACACGTCGGCTGGAATGGACGGGATTGACCGGACGATCGGCTCCAAGGTGCCGCGTTTGATGCGTGAAGCCGGGTTGGTGGATATTCGCGTGCAACCGTGGGTCCACGCGTACCCTGTGGGCCATGGGCGTCGAATGCTGCTGCTTGATTTCGTAGAGAACGCGCGGGCCAGGCTCCTCGATCAGCAACTGATCGGAGAAACCGAACTGAACGAGTTGGCGGCCCTTCTGAAGCGTCACCTCGAAGACCCTGAAACACTGGTGCTGTCGAGCGTCTTCATTCAGGCCTGGGGTCGCATGCCGGAGCGGCCATAGGTGCCATACTCCGGCCCTGGCGGACGATCCGAAGTAGCTCGCAATGGCATATCAGGTTCGTCCATCGCGCGAGCGCACTTCCGAAGGAGCGGCTATGCGTCTGGCCGAGGCCCTGAAGATCCTCACTCTTGTACTGGGCATCTGCCTTGCCGCCCCTTCACGTGCAGAAGACGGCGGGCCGGTCAGGTTCGTGGTGCCCTTCGAAGGCGGCTCTGCCGCGGCGCTCGCGCTCTACATGGCCGAACGTGCGAACGCGGATGACGGCTCCCACATCTATATCGATGAAAAGCCCGGCGCGAGCGGCCGCATTGGCGCCATGTTGGTCAAGAATGCGGCGCCCGACGGCAAGACCATTGCGCTGTTTCCCTTCGTGGTGCCCGTCCTGGCGCCGCTGATCTTCAAGGATGTCCACTACGACGCGGTGCACGACTTCGCTCCGGTCTCGCAGATTGCGACATACACCTTGGCGCTCGCGGTGCCGAACGATCATCCCGCCACCTCGCTCGCAGGGTTCGTGGCCTGGGCGAAGGACCATCCGACGCAATCGTTCTACGGAATGGGCGCCGCGGGAAGCCTGGCTCAGTTTCTCGGCGTCATGATCGCGCGGGAGACGGGCATCGAGTTGAAGCCTGTGGCTTACAAGGGCGCCGGGCCAATGACGGTCGATCTCGTGGGGGGGCATATTCCTGCCGGCATTTCATCGACCTCCGACTTCATCGAGATGCATCACGCGCACAAGCTTCGGATCATTGCGGTGTCGGGCGCGCAGCGCTTGGCGCAACTGCCGGATGTGCCGACGTTTGCCGAGCAAGGCTATCCATCGATCCAGGCCGCCGGCTGGGTCGGCGTCTTCGCTCCATCCGGAACCCCGAAGAAGGACATCGACCGATGGTCAACGGTGTTCGCGACGATCGTGCATTCGCCGCAATCGACGGCCAAATTCGCCGAGTGGGGACTCGAACCCACTGGCACCACGTCGGATGAACTCGCAGCGACCCTGGCAGCCGATATTGCGCGCTGGGCGCCCATCGTGAAGGCGTCGGGCTTTCACGCTGACTAGGGTCGCCCGAAACACGATCAACCGGACGTCATCGATGGCTGTGCGCCCCTCCAATGCCCGCACGACACCGACTGCCATGCGACTCGCTCCCGACTCGCTGGTGGCCCAGGTGCAAGGGCCGACGTCGGTCTCGGCGCACGACCTGCTGCGCTTC
The DNA here is from genome assembly GCF_056395305.1 of Variovorax sp. 10L426. Lineage (NCBI taxonomy): Bacteria > Pseudomonadati > Pseudomonadota > Betaproteobacteria > Burkholderiales > Comamonadaceae > Variovorax > Variovorax sp. 10L426. The sequence continues at coordinate 53,535 of NZ_JBFTJF010000008.1, forward strand.
GAGCGCCTGCTGTCGGATCTGTCGGCGACATTCATCGCGCTGCCCTCCCAGGAAATCGACGGTGCCATCCGTGACTGTCTGGCGCGCATCGTCTCGACACTTGGCATCGATCGATCCACGCTCAGTCGGGTCTTCCCCTTGAGCGGGCGGATGGAGGTCACCCATACGTTCGCGGCGGAAGGTATCGGGCCGCCGCTGATGAACGTTGCGGCGCGCGAATTCGCCCCCTGGTCCCTCAGGATGGTGATGGCCAATCGGCCGGTGGTTTTCGAGCGCCTTGACGACCTGCCGCCCGAAGCCACCGTCGACAAGGAGACGCTGCGCAGCATCGGCCTCAAATCGCATGTGACGATGCCGATCATCGTGGCCGGCGAACTGCATGGCGCCCTGAGCTTCGGTTGCGTCCGCGCGGAACGCAACTGGCCGGACGACCTTCTGAGCCGCATGCGGCTGCTGGCGAACGTCCTCGGCAGCGCCCTGGCGCGCAAGCATACGCAGGAGCAGCTCGACCATGCGATCGGGTTCGAGCGGCTGGCCAGTGGCATCCTGGCCTCCCTGGTGCTGGCCGAGCCGGGCCAGACCGAAGCTGCGATCGGAATCGGCCTGCGCCAGATCGGCCAGTTCATGGAGGCCCAACGGGTCGGGCTCTGGGAACGCACATCCGGCGACGCCACGTTTCACTCCGTTCAGCGCTGGCATGCCGACGGCTTTGCGCCGCCGTTCGCCGTGGGCGACACACCCGATCTCCCCTGGACCATGCAGCGCCTGGCGGCAGGCAACGTCGTTCGCCTGCCTCGGGTCGGCGATCTTCCGCGCGAAGCCGAGGTCGACCGCATCGCGTTGCAGGCAGCCGGCGTTCGATCGTTGTTTGCAGTGCCGATCTCCGTCTCGGGCAAGGTCGCGGGTGCCTTGTCGATCGCGAGCACACAGCTCGAACACGAATGGCCGGACGCGCTGATGCCCGGCGTCAGCCTGTTGGCTGAAGTGTTCGGTAGCCTGCATGCGCGAGATACGGCCGAACGCCGCAAGCTCGCCGCGGAGGTCGAGGCGGCACATTGGCGCGAGCGGCTGGCGCACCTTGTCCGGGTTCATACGGCGGGCGAGATGTCAGTCGCGCTCGCCCACGAGATCACCCAACCGCTGGGCGCCATCGAGAACTACGCGCTGGCGGCGCGCCGGCGTGCCGGCGAATCGGCGCCTGACCTGACGCGCGTGTCGGAGTTGCTGGACAAAGTCATCGGACAGGCCACACGCGCCGGCGACGTGGTCACGCGCATGCGAAGCATGGTGCAGCGGCACGCGCTGGATCCGAAACTGATCGACATCGAACGCGCCATCGCCGAATGCATCGGCATGGTGAAGATGGACTGCGACCTGCGCGAGATCGATGTCCGTTTGTCGGCGCAGAGCGGACTGCCACCGGTCAAAGTCGACGAGATCCATTTGCAGCAGGTGGTGCTGAACCTGCTGCGCAACGCGATGGAGGCCATCGAGCAAGGTGGTGGCGAGCGCGTGATCAGCGTCTCCATTGCGCTCAACCAGCGCGAGGAAATCCAGGTGGAGGTCGCGGACACCGGCAGCGGCATTGCCGAAGGCGATCTGGAGCGGGTCTTCGAGTCCTTCTACTCGACCAAGCCGAGCGGCCTGGGGGTTGGCCTGGCCATCTGCCGCAAGCTGATCGAGGCGCATGGCGGCATGCTGTGGGCCTCGCACAATCCGACCGGCGGCGCCCTCTTCCGATTCACCATCCCAACCGCCGCGCAGGGCGACTGAAAAATCATGGCCGAATCCGGGCGAGTACGGCGTCCAACGCGAGGCCGCCAGTTTCCCTGGCCGGCCTGTCCAGCGTGCCCAGCGTCGGATCGCTTCAAGGCTAAGGAGCCTGCACCACGGAGCTTGCTGCTGTGCGGGCGATCTGCAATCGACGTTCGACTTCTGAATCGACGACCGCATGCAGCGCTGTCAATTCGGTGCGGGTGAAATAGCGCTGACTATCGCGTACGTTCTCCAAGTGCATGAGCAGGCAACGGACGCATGAGGCGGCGTGATACGCCTCATGCAATGCGTCGAAGGCTGCCGTAGCCTGCATGCGCGAAGCGGCGAAGGAGGAGACGTTCGGGTGGCGCGCGAGCGCGCAGGTAGGGTGTGCCATGAATGGCCTCCAAGGATGGCGGTTTGCTACAACCGCCGCACCCACTGCTAAACGGGGGCGGCGACTCGAACGGGTTAGCAGACCGGGCCATCCTTGCGGAAACCGGCAGGCCCTTGCGGGCCTCCCATCCGAGCCGCCAAAACATGGGGCACAGACAACGAAGCCGCACGATCTGCGGAACAGAACTGCGGCTTGCGTCGCAGGATGGCAATGGGCTGCTAAACCCGATCACGCCTTTTTTGACGTGACGGGCGCGAGTATATCGGCGCCCCTTTTCATGCTCGGACCACAGGGTCATCGTCATTGCCAGTCTGGTGAGCCTCACCTGCGCCATGCCTTGCGAGTCTTCGGATTCCGTGAAGACGCGAAGGTTCGATCGCCAATGGCTACTCCCGGCAACCTGGGGGCGAGCTACTTCTTCCTGAAGGTGTCGTGGCAGGTCTTGCAGGTCTCGCCCAACGGGCCCATGGCGGCTTTCAGTGCGTCGAGGTTGCCGGCTTTCGCGGCGACCAGGAGCTTCTCCGTGTCGGACATCAACGTCTCGCTCAGCTCCTTGAATTTCGCCTGCTCCTGCCAGATCTCAGGCTTGGCCTTGCCGCCTTCCGTGCCGGGCCCGAATCCGGCCCAGGGAAGCTTCGATATTTCGACCACGACTTCTGCGTTGGCCACCGCGGCCGTCGCGTCGTAGGGCACCCTGCCGGCGGCCATGGCACCCAGGCGGCCGACGTGCTGGCCCTGGATGAACATCGCGCTCTGACGGTACTTGATGGCATCTTCGGTCTTGGCGAACTGCGCGCCGGCCGACATGGAAAAGCCGCCGCAAGTGGCAACCAGGATGAAGGGGACAAGGGTTTTCATTCGTTAGTCCTTCTTGTTCGCGCACCGCGGAGTACGGCGCCCACCAGTTTCGAATTGCTGCGGTTCGAGTCTGGAGACAGCCCGCGGCACGGTTGATTCCGCGGTAAAGCGGAACGTTCATTCCCGGAAACGCACGATCGGTTCAATACCCATGAAGCCAGTTGGGTACGCCCTCGATTGCACCAAGCGAAAGACAGGATTAGCATGATGCCGACCGCCCGGAGGTGAGTGAGCGGCCTGGAGCCGAAGAACCGTGAGCACTCAACGTAACTTGTCCGTCGGACTGCCATTGGGGTTCGCTCTGGCGTCGCCCACATCATGAGTGACCGGCGCATCCTCATCGTGGCTCACCGGACCGCGGCCTCGCCCAAGCTGCTCGCCGCCGTCGCCGAGCGGGCCGCACGCGGGCCGTGCAAGTTCACGCTCCTGGTCCCTCGGCCGTATTGGGACCCGGACACCGAGGAGGCGGCCATCACGCTCGAGCTCGCGATTCCGCTGCTCGACGTGGCCGCGGGCTCGCATGTGCAGGGGATCGTCGGGGCCACCGACCCGTACGAGGCCGTACACCAGACGCTCGAGCGCGAGAAGTACGACGAGGTCATCGTCTCGACGCTGCCAGAGCGGATCTCCCGGTGGTTGCGCCTCGACCTCGCCCATCGCATCGAGCGGTTCGGCGTGCCCGTGAGCGTCGTGACTGCGGAGCAGGCGAAGCGCACCCTCTCGCCGGGAGCCGGGTCGGGCTGATCGGACGCCGCGGTCAATCTACGGCGCGGGGTAGTCCCAAACGTCGGGCGGCAGCTTGTCCTTGAGCGATGCATACATGGCGTCGCGGGACAGTTTCAGCGCCGGGGCCCTGCTCGTTGTCCACGATGACCTCCAAGCTCTCGAGCTTGCTCGGCACCGAGGACCACCAGCCGCGAGCGGTCCTCACCCAGCCTCTTGGTGCGCCGCGCCGCCCGCACCCGCGCGACGGGACGGAATCCAATAGGCCAACGCCCCAGCCGCCACCAATGCGATCAACCCGGTCGCAGCGATGCCCAGGGCCAGGGACAGGCTGGCGGCCAGGAACGACAGCAGCGCCGGACCGCTCGAAGAACCGATATCCGACATCAGGCGCCACACGCCCAGGAAATGCGCACGCCCGTGCGGTGGCGAGTGATCGGCGCCGAGCGTCATGATCATCCCCGAGCCGATGCCGTTGCCGAAGCCGATCGCCAGCGCGGCGATCAGCAGTGTGACGAATCCGGTACTCAGCGGCATCAGCAGCATCGCCATGCCCATGATCAGCATCGACGGCACCGCGACCCAGCGCCGGCCCTTGTGATCCATCACCTTGCCTGCCGGATAGAACACCAGCATGTCGATGCCGCCGGCCAGGCCGTAGATCAAGGAAGCCACCGCAGGCGCCAGCGCCAGGTGCTCAGCCCACAGCGGTATGACGGCCTGCCGCGATGCCCGTACCGCACTGACCAGCACCACCCCTACGCCCACAGTGAGAAACACGCGGCGGTAATCCTTCAGCGTGGAGATGAGGGTCACGGACGCCGGGGCGCTCTGTCCGGCAGGCGCTGGCGGCACTTCCAGGTCGGGAATGCGCGCGCCGATTCCCGCCGCGCCCAGGACCCCGACGATCCCGATGACGTAGGCCGCCGAGAGGCCGAAGGCGTGCACTGCCGCTGCGGCAAGAAAGGGGCCGACGAACATGCCGATGCGCATCACGCCACCGAGCGTCGAGAGCGCCCGCGCGCGATACACGACCGGAACGGCTTCTGACATGTAGCTCTGGCGCGCCAGGTTGTAGACGGCCTGCGACATGCCCACCATGAGGCAGCCCGTCGCGAACAGGCTCAGGTGCGAAGTCCATAGGCACAAAGCCATGCCCAGGCCGCTCCAGATACCAGCGACAACGATGGCCCAGCGCTCGCCCCAGCGCATGGTGATGAGCGATGCCGGGATGTTGTTGATCAGCGAGCCGATGCTGATCAGCCCGACCACCAGCGCAGCCATTGACACCGAGGCCCCCAGGTCGCGCGCCGTGAGCGGAATGATGGGAAGGATCGCGCCTTCGCCCAAACCGAACAGCAAGGAAGGTCCAAAGGCCGGGACGGCTATCTTGCGGAGAGAAAACGTGGATGAGGCGAAAGAAGCGGGTGGTGGAGGGGAAGACATGCAGGAGGAATTCTCGGCCCGCCGGAATTGACAAGCGGGGCTCGATTGTGTCGCCGAACTCAGGCCTTCACCGCGATCGGGAAATGCGCTTGAAATCCATCCGTGCCCCGCTCGAACGGCACGGTGACAGCGTCTCGCGCAGCCGGAGAGAGATTGCGCCACAGGAAGTCGCGCGCGTTGCCCTGCTCGCCCGCCACGTAAAGCTGCGTGGTCAGCAGTTCGCGCGTGCCGAGCCTTACCTTGAAGTGAATGTGCGGCGTGCGGCCGCTGTACGCCACGGGCCGGATCGTGTGGAAGCGGTAGCTGCCGTCCGCACCGACGGCGACGCGACCGAAACCCTGGAACGCGGCGTCGGCGCGGTCGCCGTCGCCCGGGTGGTGGTAGTGCCCGTTCTCATCGCATTGCCAGATCTCGACCTGCGCGCCACGCAGTGGCTTTCCGTCGAGGTCCGTCACGATGCCGTCCACCCAGGTGGGTTCACCGTCACGGTAGTTCAGCGTGCCGTTGCGCAGGAGATCGTAGTCAGTGTCCTTCGGCAAGCGGACCGGATAGAAAGGCCCTTCCGTCTGAGAAGGCGTCGCGGTGCGCGCCGCCGCCGGCTGCGCGCGTGGTCCCAGCCATAGCGCGGGCGACGCGACCAGTGCAGCAGCAACGGTGCGCCGAGAAAGTTCAATGCTGGAGCGAACGAATGCTGGTTCTCGTGTTGCCATCATGACCTTTCGGATTCCGCTCACGTCCAGCAAGTTTAGGCGCCTATCTCATACCTTGCGGACAGGCCCTGGATAAAGTGCGACGTTCGCGTCGGCAGTCAGGAGCGTCATCCTCGCTTGACAACAACCTCCCAGATGCTCGCGACACTCGCGACACTGAAGAAGAGCTTGTTGTCAGGCGATTCGATCGCCTTGCGTGTCGCCGCGGAAAGGCGCTTCGGAGTGCCCGCTGCCCAGAGCAGCTGGTGCGTATCCAGCAGCAGTCTCATGCGGTGACGCCGAACAGGTGCTCGATCTCGGTCGAGCCCATCGTGTCAAAGTCGTCCGGTACCTGGACCTGCTCGGCAAGAAACCCAAGACGCTTGAGCGGCGAAGGTTCGGGCGAATCGAACGGCACGACCTTGACCATCGGCTTGCCCGCCTTGGCGATCACGAAAGACTCTCCGCGTGCCGCGCGCTCGACGATGCGCGAGAGGTGTGTCTTGGCTTCATGGATGTTGATCGTTTGCATGATTTCTGTTTTTAGTCGATCTTCGCCTGCCGCACAGGCTGGCGTCGACGAAGCCCGGTGGCAAGCCTTGCTGGAGTGGGCGATCGTCTGAGACGCGCCTCGCCACTGGACCTGGAGGCCGTCGCTGAGCTATCCAACGGCTTGAGCCACGAGCCGCCCCAGCGCCGCCACTTCCACCACGCCTTCGCGTGCCGCGGCGGCGAAGATGTTGTAGTCGTGATGGGTCTGTTCCGCGTAGGCGCCGGCGAAGCGCACCATCGCGTCGTCGAACACGTCCGACTTGCCGAGATAGCCGCCGATCATCGCCGCGTCACCCGACTTGGCGTGCGCCAACGCCAGCGCCCAGCCGCAGATGCCGCAGTACTCGGCAAAGACCGCCGGACTGGTCGCGCCAGGTTCCAACTCGATGCTGCCCTTCATGTCGCGCAACTGGCGCACATAGAAGTCGATGCCGTCGAGCCGGCCCCAGCCGAGGAAGATGTCGGGCGAGCCCTGGATCAGGCGCTGCCCGATCACCACGCGGCGGCCCTGGTTCGAAGGCAGGCCGATGTCGGGGTTCGGAGGCAGGTAAGGCGAGAGCACGGAGGCCTGGGCCTCCTTCATCTGCAGGAACAGCGGATCGTCCTTGTCGCGGCCCTGCAGCAGCAGCACCCAGCAGCGCGTGCCGACGCTGCCGACACCCACCACTTTCTGCGCCGCATCCATGACCCGGTAGCGCGACAACAGCAAGCGCCGCTCGGGCGCCAGCGAATCGACATAGGCGGCCAGGAAGTGACCCAGGGCGTCCCGCACCGGTCTTCCCATCGAGGTATGGGTCGCGCGCACGATGAAGGGGTGCTGCTCGATGATGTGATGCCGGTCGTCGATCAGATCGGTCATCTTGTCGAGCACCTGCAGGTGGGTTCGCTTGCGCGCCTTGTCGAGCGCGGCCGCCGCGCCGGGTTGCAGCCAGGGTGGCAGTGCATCGAGCAGGCGGGCGCTGTCGATGGTGTCGTACCACACGTCGAGCAGTCCCATGCCTGCGTAGCGCCGTATGCGCTGCCGGTAGCTCTCCACGCCCGCACGTGCCGCCGCCTCGCACGCAGCCGTATCGCCGCCCAGATACTGGGTGGCCACGAACGCGCTGGCGGCCAGTCGCTTGACATCCCATTCCCAGGGACCGGGCTGTGTCTCGTCGAAATCGTTGATGGCGAAGACCAGTTGTCGCTCGGCCGATGCGAAGACGCCGAAGTTCGCAACGTGCATGTCGCCACAGGTCTGCACTTGAAGCCCGGTGGTCACGCTTGGCGCCAGATCCGCCGCCATCACCGCCGCGGAACCGCGCAGGAAGGCGAAAGGCGACTGCATCATGCGCATGTGGCGCACCGGCACCAGTTCGGGGATGCGCGTCAGGGCCTGGGCGCCAAGGATCGCGACGGGATCGACATTCGGGCGACGCTGGAACTCACCGTGACTCGCCCGGGGAATGCGCTCGCGCAACGACTTGCCGGCGGCCATGCGCTGCTCGACGCTCGGCCTCTTCTTGGTGAACGCATCCGACAGCTCCTGCGCCCTTGCCTCATGGTCGCTGTCGGGCTCGCTCCGGTGGTTCCGCGCCATGCCTCGCTCCGTCTTCTTGTTTCGTGTGCATCATTCTGAATCCAATTCGAGAGCCGATGTGGGTTCAGTGGGGCTCAGTGCGGGATCTGCTGGCGCCACTCGCGCGGCGAGCAGCCGAAGCGCTCGCGGAAGGCGCGGCTGAAGTGCGCTGCGTCGCTGAAGCCCCGGCCATAGGCAATATCACCCACCGTGCGGCCCGCAAGACGCGGATCGAGCAAGTCGCGGCTGCAGGCTTCGAGCCGGCGTTCCCAGATGTACTGCGATGGCGTCAACGGCTCGCTCTTGAACACGCGGTGGATCTGGCTGACCGACATGCCGAGTTCCTCCGCCAGCGCGCCCACCGACAGGGCAGGATCGTCCAGCCGCGCGTCGATGCGCCGCTTGATGCGCGCGAGATGGAATGCCGTCAGGTTGCTCAGGGCCGGCGAGCGCGCCGCCGGCAGCGTCTGCAGGCCCGCGACGAGGATGTTGAGCACCCCGTTCGCCACGGCGAGCGCCGATGCGGGCTGCAGCGTGTCGATGTCTTCGCGCAGCGTCCGGATCATGCCGAGCAGCAGATGGCCGGCACCCTCGCGGCCCGACACGGTCGTGGCGGTCAGCGCTTCCGTCTCGCGCAGTTCGCTGCGGAGCCGCTCGCCCGGCAGCTTGAGCACGATCTGCTCGAAGGCGTCGTCGAACAGCAGCTGATAGGGCCGCGTGCTGTCGTACAGCGCGAAATCCCCCACCGACAGCACGGCGTCCCGCCCGTCCTGCCGAACCACACCGCGGCCGCGCGCCTGGATGCTGACCAGGAAGTAGTCGTCGGAAGACCGCGCAATGTGGCCGGGCGTGCGCATGACTTTCTGCGGCCCGGAGGTCACCACCGACACGTCGAGACTCGGCAGGGTGTGCTGCCGGATGCTGCCTTCGAAATCGCCCCGGCCGCCCGGGCCCGGGACCGGATCGCAGCCGAGCTGGACGTAGACATTGCAGATCATGTCCGTCCAGTACGCGAGACGCTGGTCGTGGGGAACGAGGTCGGTGCTGAGCAGCCGGGCCATCAGAGGCTCCTTCCGAAATTCGGCGTTGCAACGCTGAATCAAGAACGCCGCGCGTTCCGGACAAGGCGCATTCTGGCGGCGAACTTACGCTTCAAGCAACGCGCATGCCACCGCGCTAACCCGAAGAGATTCCTTCCAACCACCCGGAGCCCATGATGTCCAGCAAAGCCCATCCCCGTCTTCGCGTCGCCGCCGTGCAGGCGGCCCCCGTGTTCCTCGACCTCGACGGCACGATCGACAAGACCATCGACCTGATCGCGCAGGCGGCAGGCCAGGGCGTGAATCTGATCGCATTCCCGGAAACATGGGTGCCGGGCTATCCGTGGTGGATCTGGCTCGATTCGCCAGCCTGGGGCATGCAGTTCGTGCAGCGCTATCACGACAACTCTCTCGTCGTCGGTTCGGCCGAATTTGATCGCGTCAGGGATGCCGCGCGCAAGCACAAGATGTGGGTTTCGCTCGGCTACAGCGAGAAAGCAGCCGGCAGTCTGTATATCGCGCAGGCGCTGATCGACGACCAGGGCAATACGCTGCAGACGCGCCGCAAGCTCAAGCCCACGCACGTCGAGCGCACCGTTTTCGGCGAGGGCGACGGATCGGACCTCAGCGTGATCGAGACGCCGGTCGGCAACATCGGCTCGCTCTCCTGCTGGGAGCATCTCCAGCCGCTCAGCAAGTACGCTATGTATTCGCAGAACGAGCAGATCCATTGCGGCGCGTGGCCCAGTTTCTCGCTCTATCGGGGCGCCGCCTATGCGCTGGGCGCGGAAGTCAACAACGCCGCAAGCCAGGTGTATGCGGCGGAGGGTCAGTGCTTCGTGATCGCGCCCTGCGCCACGGTGTCCAAGGCGATGCACGAGATGCTCTGCACCGATCCTGGAAAGCAACAGATGCTGCTTGCGGGTGGCGGCTTTGCGCGCATCTACGGGCCGGACGGCTCGCCACTGGGAACCAACCTGCCGGAAGACCAGGAAGGCCTGGTGGTGGCCGATATCGACCTCGGAATGATCTCGCTGGCCAAGGCGGCTGGGGACCCCACGGGCCACTATTCGCGGCCGGATGTCACGCGACTGTTGTTCAACAAGACGCGGCGTGAGCCGGTGGTGGTGCAGCGGCCGGGAGAACTCGAGGCGGGAGGCTTCGAGGCGGTTGCGCCGCAGGGCGAAGCGGCCGCCGGGCCGCGACAGACGCTTGCGGCCTGAACCGCGGGAGCGTCAGGCTTCGGCCTGTGTCCCACGTGAGATCGCCTCGCGCAGCGCCGCCGGAATCTCGATCGCGCGATGGCTTTCGAGCGAGGTGGTCACCAGCACCTGCCGCATGCGCATGCGCGTCTCGCCGTCGTGATCGAAGCAGTGCAGTCCCAGCGTGATCGAGCGTGTGCCCAGGCGCTCCACCGTGAGTCCGAGGTTCACGTGGTCGCCCATCCGGCTCACGGCGCGGAAGTCAGCTTCCAATCGCACCGTGGGCAGGCCGACGCGCTGGTCGACGATGAGCTGGCGATAGCCGATGCCGAGTCCCTCGTTCACCCAGTCTTCCACCAGGCCGTTGAACATCACGAAGTACTGCGGATAGAAGACGATGCCCGCGGGATCGCAGTCGGAGAAGCGGATGAGCCGCTCGCGGCGGAATTCCGCTGCAACGTTTTCGCTCACGAGTTCTCCTCGGAAGAGGGTTCGCTGCGCATTACGTGCACGCGCAGTTGCCCGAGTTGGCTGTGCAGTTGCCGCACCGTCTTCATGTCGAGCCCCGAGAACATCTCGAGGATCCATTGCTCGTGTTCCTTGGCCATGGCCTCGAAGCTTCGCCGGCCCTTGGCCGTGAGGCTGACGATCCATGCGCGGCGGTCGTCGGGGCTCGGCGTGCGCGACACCACGCCTTCGCGCTCCAGCTCGTCAGTGAGTCCGGTCACGTTGCCACCGGTCACCATCAGATAGCGCGACAGCACGCGCATCTTGAGCCCGTCGCGATAGCGATAGAGCTGCGCCATGTAGTCGAAGCGCGCCAGCGTGATGCCGAAGCGTTCCCGCAGGCGCTTTCGGATCTCGGATTCGATCTGCGTGGTGCTCGCGAGCATGCGCAGCCAGAGCTTGAGCACCGCATGGTCCTCGTGGCCGGCGCGCGCCTCGTGGCCCAGTTCCTCGGCGTCGCTCAGCGCAGCGTGCGAAGGGTCGTTGGTGCTGTCGTCCATCACGTCACTTCTCCTCCAGACACGGAGATGGACTGCCCGGTCATCGAGGCAGCACCCTCTCCGCAAAGCCAGCGCACCGCGTCGGCCACTTCGGCGGGCTGCACGATGCGGCGCTGCGGGTTGACGCCGGCGAATTCCGCAAGCGCATCGGCTTCGCTGCGGCCGGTCTTGCCGACCACGTTGGCAACGCTGGCGCGCAGGATGTCGGTGTCGGTGTAGCCGGGACAGACGGCGTTGACGGTGATGCCCTTGCGCGCCACTTCGAGCGCGAGTGAGCGTGTGAGTCCGATCACGCCGTGCTTGGCGGCCGTGTACGCGGCCACGTAGGCGTAGCCTTTCTGCCCCGCCGTGCTTGCGATGTTCACGATGCGGCCCCAGCCCGCGTCGAGCATGTCCGGCAATGCGACTTGTGCACAAAGAAAGCTGCCGGTGAGATTGACCGCCAGCATCCGCTGCCACAGTTCCAACGATGTCTTCAGGAACGGGGCGCTCTCCGCCTGGCCCGCGTTGTTGACGAGGATCGCCACCGGCCCGGATGCGGCACGGAGTGCCTCGAAGGCGGCACGCACCGATTCCGCATCGCTCACGTCAACGGCAGCGACGCCGTGACCGGTGCCGGGCAGTTCGTCCTGCACGCGCTGCAACGCGGCGCGATCACGGCCGAGCAGGGTGACGCGGGCGCCTTCGGCGGCCAGGGTTCTCGCGATCTCTGCACCGATTCCGCGTGCGGCACCGGTGACGACGGCATGGCGACCGTTCAGGGCATTGTTCATGGCGGACTCAATTGGTTGACAACTAAATAATTTTATCCGTACGTATCTCGGCCGCCGTCAGCGCATCAACCGCCCGCCGTTGAGATCGAGCGTCGCGCCGGTGGTGAAAGCGCCGGCGTCCGATGCAAGGTAGACGACGGCCGCGGCCACTTCCTCCGCCTTGCCGAATCGGCCCAGAGGGATCGAGGCCTGCACCGCGCGCTGCCGCGCCTCGTCCATCGCGTCGAGCAAAGGGCTGCGGATCGCGGCGGGAGCGACCGCATTCACAGTCACGCCTTGCGGCGCGAGTTCCTGCGCGAATGAGCGAGTCAGCGCGAGCAAGGCGGCCTTCGACGCCGCATAGTGGGCTCCAGTCGCCGCGCTCGCTTGTTGGCCGGCAATCGATGACAGGTTGATGATCCGACCCCAACCTCGGTCACGCATGTGCCGCCCGGCAATGCGGCAGCCGAGGAAGCTGCCGCGCAGGTTCACGGCCATCACGCGGTCCCATTCGTCGGCGTCGATGTCCCACAACGAAGTCGATGGTGTCAACGCGGCGTTGTTCACCAGGATGTCGACCGCGCCGAAGTGCCCCACGGCGGTGTCGAAACAGCGGACGAAGGCCATTTCTTCACGAACGTCCAGCGGCATCCCGATGCATTCGTGCCCGGCGTTCTGCAGATCGGTTGCGCCTGTGTTCGCCGCTGCGCCGTCGATGTCGGTCAAGACGACCTTCGCCCCCGCGTCGGCCAATCCCCGCGCAATCGCCGCGCCGAGCCCCCGCCCCGCACCGGTCACGAAAGCCGTTCGGCCGGACAGCGAGAACATGATGCTACTTGCGCCCGGTGGGGCGCCGGTCCCAGGTGTCGGCGGTCACACCGCGTTCGCGCAGCTTGTATTTCTGCACCTTGCCGTTCTCGGTGCGCGGCAGGTCGTCCAGCAGGTCGACATACCGCGGCACGGCGAAGTAAGGCAGGCGCGCTTCGCAAAAAACCATGAGTTCCTGCGGATCGATGCGGTGATCGGGACGAGTCACCAGCGCAGCCATCACTTCGTCTTCCGCGAGTTCGGACCGCACGGGATAGACCGCGCACGAGGCCACGCCGGGATGGCTCAGCAACACCTGTTCGACCTCGAAGGAAGAGATGTTCTCGCCGCGCCGCCGGATCGCGTCCTTGATGCGATCGACGAAACGGAAGGCCCCGTCCGTGTCGCGGACCACGCGGTCGCCGGTATGGAACCAGAGATTGCGCCACGCCTCGACGGTCTTGGCCGGCATGTTGAAGTAGCCGCTCGCAAATGCGTAGGGCTCGTCGGCGCGCAGCAGAAGTTCGCCAGCCTCGCCGGGTGGTAGCTCGACATCGTCATCGTCTGCCACGCGCGCCTGGAAGCCAGGACGCAGCCAGCCCATCACACCGCCGCGCGGTGAATCCGGCGCGGTGGAAATCGCGAAGTTGGTCTCGGTCGAGCCGTAGCCTTCGAGCAGCTGCACGCCGGTGCGCTCCAAGAAGGCCTTGGCAGCCGCCGCCGGCACGCCGGGGCCGAGCCCGGTGCGCACGCGGTGGTCGCGCTCGCCGCTGCCCTCGGGTTGCGCGAGCAGGATCGGCACCATGGCACCCAGCAAGTAGACGACGGTCGCTCCGCTGGCCCGCATGGCCGGCCAGAAGCCCGATGCTGAAAAGCGCGATTCGAACACCACCTCGCAGCCGGTGACGGCGGCCTGCGCAAAGGTGTTGAGCGCGTTGATGTGGAAGAGCGGCAGCGTGGTGCACAGCACGTCGTCGCCGCCGACGCCGAGCACCTCGGCGCTGTTCACGCCCCACCAGAAGTACTGCGCGTGCGGGCAGACCACGCCCTTGGCGGGGCCGGTGGTGCCGGAGGTGTAGAGGATCGCGAGCGGATCGCCCGGCTGCACATCGGCCGGGGCGATGGACTCAACGCCTGCAGGATACGACCTGACGCGCACCGCTGCAGCCGGCTGCCAAGCGTCGGCGCCATCACCCTGTACCCCCTGTGCCTCACCGATCACCCAGACCTCGCGCAGCTTCGTGCCGGCCAGATCCGCGGTGCGAAGTCGCTCGACGAATTCCGCCTCGATGACCAGCAGGTTCGCCTCGCTGTTGGCGAGGAAGTATTCGATCTGCGGACCCATCGAGGCGGTGTTGATCGGCACCGCCACGGCACCGATCCAAGCCGCGCCGAGGAAGACTTCGAGGAATTCGATGCGGTTGCCGCACATCAGCGCGACCCGGTCGCCGCGCGTGACCCCAGCCTGCGCCAACGCCGATGCCCGCGACGCAGCCGCGGCGGCGGCATCGCCATGCGTCCACGCGCGCCCCGCGATTCGAAGCAGCGGCCCGCCTGCGAAGAGCGCAACCTGTCGCTGAAGCATCGCCGGCAGCGTACGCTGCGCGGGCGGCAGGGCGCGGGCCTCAGTCGTCGTCATGTGTGCCTCCGCCGAGATAGGTCGCCTGCACGCGCGGATCACTGGCGAGGTCGCCCGAAGCGCCGGACAGCGCGATCTCGCCGGTTTCGAGCACGTAGCCGTGGTCGGAGCTTTCGAGCGCAGCGCGGGCGTTCTGCTCCACCAGCAGGATCGACACGCCGTCGTCGCGCAGCTTGCGCACGATGGTGAGAATGTCGCGCACGATCAGCGGCGCGAGCCCCAGGCTGGGTTCGTCGAGCATCAGCAGGCGCGGTGCCGACATCAATGCACGGCCGACCGCGAGCATCTGGCGTTCACCGCCCGACAGCGTATCGGCGCGTTGTGCCCGGCGTTCGGCCAGGCGCGGAAAGCGGTCGTAGACGGATTGCAGGCGGCGCTTGAGCGCATCGCTGCGCAGACGCTTCGAGAACGCGCCGAGCTGAAGGTTGTCGAGCACGCTCAGCTCGCCGAAGAGCTCGCGCTTCTCGGGCACGAGGCAAAGGCCGCGCTCGACGCGTGCCTCCACATCCAGGCCATGCAAGTCCTCGCCTTCGAAACGCAGAGTGCCCTTGCTTGGAAGCAAGCCCATGGCCGCGGCGAGCAGCGTGGTCTTGCCTGCGCCGTTGGGGCCGATCACTGAAATGATTTCACGAGGCTCGAGTTTCAGGGACACACCGCGTACGGCGTCTACCTGCCCATACGAAACATGCAGATCACCGATCTCCAGCATTGCCGTCATACGACGCTCCCGAGATAGGCAGCCTGCACGCGCTCGTCCGCACGCACCGCGGAGGGCACGCCCTCCACCAGCTTGGAGCCGAAGTTCATCACCACGAGCCG
Organism: Variovorax sp. 10L426; assembly: GCF_056395305.1. Lineage (NCBI taxonomy): Bacteria > Pseudomonadati > Pseudomonadota > Betaproteobacteria > Burkholderiales > Comamonadaceae > Variovorax > Variovorax sp. 10L426. Next base: position 68,779 of record NZ_JBFTJF010000008.1, read on the forward strand.
ATCCACCAGTTTCATCACGAAGTCCATGTCGTGTTCGACGATGAGGATGGTCACGCCCTCCTCCCGCAGTTTGCGCAGCAGGTCGCCGAGCGCCATCTTTTCCTTGCGGCGCAGACCGGCGGCCGGCTCGTCCAGCACCAGCAGCACCGGGTCCGCCGCGAGTGCGCGCGCGATTTCCAGGATGCGCTGTGTGCCGAGCGGCAGGCTGCCCGCCAATTCGTGTGCGCGGTCACCAAGGCCGATGCGGTCGAGTTGCCGCTGTGCTTCCTGAAGAATCTGGCGCTCCTCGGCGCGGTCGAGCCGCAACCCCGCCTTGAGCAGGCCCGAGGTGGTCCGCGAATGCGCGCCGAGCGCCACGTTGTCCAGCAGGCTCATGTGCGGCCGCAGCTTCACGTGCTGGAAGGTGCGAGCCAAGCCGAGCCGCGCAACCTTGCGTTGCGGCATGCCCGCGATGTCCTGCCCGAGGAAGCGCACCTGTCCTGCCGTCATCGGCAGCGTGCAGGTCAGCAGGTTGAACATGGTCGACTTGCCGGCGCCGTTCGGCCCGATCAGGCCGATGATCTCGCCGGCGTTCACATCGAAGCTCACGTCGTTCACCGCGACCAGCCCGCCGAAGCGCTTGACCGCGCCCGCCACGGACAGGATCGGCGAGCCGCGTTGCGGCAGCGTGCGATGCGGCAGCGGCGCCACGGGTGCCATCGCCTCGCGCGAGGGCGCGGCGAAGCGGCCGTGCGTCCAGCGGCGCACGAAGCCCATCAAACCACCGCGCGCGAAATGCAGCAGCAGGATGAAGAGCGTCGCGAAGGCCACCGCCTCCAACTGGCCCGCGCGTTGCGTGAGCATCGGCAGCACATCCTGCAGCGCGTTCTTCAGCACCAGCACCAGCGCCGAGCCGACCAATGCGCCGGCGAGCTGCCCCAGCCCGCCGGCCACGGCCATCAGCAGGTATTCGATGCTTGCCCGCACGTCGAAGGGCGATGGGCTCACGAAGCGGTTCATGTGCGCGTAGAGCCAGCCTGCGAGGCCGGCGAACAGCGCGGCTGTGACGAAGAGCGAGAGGCGCACGCGATACGCATCCTCGCCCACGCTCGCCAGCAGCGTCGCCCCGCCGCGCAGGCTGCGAATCGCGCGACCCGGCCGCGATTGGAGCAAGTTGACGCTGAACAGAAAGGCCAGCCCGACGAGCGCCCAGATCAGGTAGTAGATCGCGCGCGGATCGGCCAGCGACCAGCCGGCGATGGTCAAGGCCGGGATGTTCGACAGGCCCGTATGACGCCCCAGCGCATCAACATTGCCGAACAGCATCGCGATCGACAGTCCCCAGGCGATGGTGCTCAGCGGCAGGAAGTGCCCGCCCAAGCGAAGCGTGAGCATGCCGATCGCCAGCGCCGAAACGCCGGTCAGGAACAACGCGAACAGCAGCCCGATCCACGGCGACATGCCTTGCGCGGTCGTGAGCCATGCCGTCGCATAGGCCGCGATGCCGACGAAGGCCGCCTGGCCGAACGACGTCGCGCCGCCGATGCCGGTGAGCAGCACGAGCCCCAGCGCAACGAGCGCGCCGATGCCGATGTCGTTCAACAACGAGACAGTAAAGTTGCCGGCCAGCATCGGCGCGACAGCCAACGCTGCGACGACCAGGCCGATCCACACACGGCGCTGGCTCAGCAGGCTGCCCTGCGCAACCGTCACCTTGCTTGTCTTTTCGCCGAGCGCAAGCGACGCCTCGCCCGGTGTTCCGATCGATTGGCTCATTGGTCCACCTCGTCGTCTTCCTCTTCGGAGTGAACGGTGAGGTACGACCTCAGCATCAGCACCGGGATCAGCAGGCTGAACACGATCACGTCCTTGAACGCGCCGCTCCAGAACGATGCGAAGCTTTCCACCACGCCCACCGCGAGCGCGCCGATGGCCGTCATCGGGTAGCTCACGAGGCCGCCGATGATCGCCGCCACGAAGGCCTTCAGGCCGATGATGAAGCCGGAGTCGTAGTACATGGTTGTCACCGGCGCGATGAGCACACCGATCAGTCCCGCCAGCAACGAGGCACTGCCGTAGGCCAGCAGCGCGGTGCGCGCCGGACGGATGCCGACCAGCCGCGCGCCGACACGGTTGACGGCCGTGGCGCGCAGCGCCTTGCCCGCGACCGTTCGTTCGAAGACGAGGAAGAACAGGCCGCTCAACACGATCGCCGAAGCCACCATCAACACCACCTGCCCGCTCACCGTGAAGCTTTCCCCGATGGAGATGACGCCGCTGGCGAGCGGGTTGGTGCGCGAGCCTTCAGGGCCGAAGAACAGCAGGCCGAGGCCCGACAGCAGGAAGTGCAGCGCAAGGGAGACGATCAGCAGCACCAGCACAGACGCGTCGGCGATCGGCTGGAAGACCACTCGCGCCAGCAGCGGCGCGATCGGCACCACGAGCAGCACCGTCACGGCAATCTGCACCGCGGCCGGCGCGCCGGCCCGCGACGCGGCCCAGGCCAAGGCGCACGGCACGAGCGGCAGCACGCCCCAGGCCAGGATGGCCTTGGGAATCTTCGCGGCCTCGCCCCTTCGGATCAGGCTTCCGACTTCGGTGAGCACCGCGAGCGCGGCCAGCACGATCACCAGCCCGATGGTCGGCGGCAGACGGCCGGTCTCGAAGGCCGCCAGCGTCAGCGCTGCAAAGGCCGCGATGTCGCCGAAGGGCACGAACACCACCCGGGTGACGGAAAAAATCAGCACCAGTCCCAGCCCGGCGAGCAGATAGACCGCGCCATTGGCGAGTCCGTCAGTGCCCAGGATGAGCGCCACGTCCCATGTCATTGCAGAAGTCCTCAGAAGTGTTGGAATGCCCTGCGCAGGGTGCCCCTGTTCGAGGGGTGGGCCATCATTGCGCCAGCTTCCACTGGCCGTTGTCCAGCTTCACGATCACGCGGGCGCGCTCGTCCACGCCGTAGAGATTTCCCGGCTTGAAGTTGTAGACGCCGTGCGTGCCAACGACCTCCTTGGTGCTCGCGATGGCGTCGCGCAGCGACAGCCTGAACTCGGGCGTACCCGGCTCGCCCTTGGCCCGCGCAGCGGCGTCGGTGAAGACCAGCCAGCCGTCGAAGGAATAAGCCGAGAAGGCGTCGCTGGTCGGCGCGTTGTTGACCTTCTGGAAGATCTTGCGGAAGTCCAGCGCGATCTTCTTGGTCGGGTATTCGTCCGGCAATTGCTCGGCGACGATCACCGGGCCGGTCGGCATCAGCGCGCCCTGCCCCGCGGCGCCGACGACGCGCACGAAGTCGGGGTTGATGAGGCCGTGTTGCCCATACACCGGGCCCTTGAAGCCACGTTCGTTCAATGCCAGGAAAGGCAGCGCGCCCGGCGTGCCGGCACCGCCGGTCATCACCGCGTCGGGCTTCATCGCCAGCAGCTTGAGGATCTGCCCGGTCACCGAGGCATCGGCCCGTGCATAGCGCTCGTTGCCCAGCACCTTGATGCCGGCAGCGGGCGCCGACTTCATCAGCGCTTCGTAGACGAGGTCGCCCCAGGCGTCGGAGAAGCCGATGTAGCCCACCGTCTTGACGCCGTCCTTCTTCATGCGCTGGACCACGGCGTCGATCATCAACTGCGTCGGCTGCGCGACGGTGAACACCCAGGCGTTTTCTGCCGGGTCGAGCTGGATCGGCGTGAGGCCGATCATCGGCACCTTGGCGTCGCGGCCGACCTGCGCCATCGCGATCGCGGCGGGCACGCCCGAAGTGCCCATCAGGATGTCGACCTTGTCTTCTTCCACCAGCTTGCGCGCGTTGCGCCCGGCCGTGGTCGGATCAGAGCCGTCATCGAGCACGATCAACTGGATCTTGCGGCCGTTGACCTCCGGCTTGTAGGCAAGCGCGGCCTGCATGCCCTTGGCGTACGGGACGCCCAGAGACGAATTGGGACCGGAAAGCGAAACGCTCAGGCCGACCTTGAGATCGGCGGCGAACGCGGTCATCGCGAGACCGGCGCCCAGCGCGGCAACAAGCGCGGTGCGCGTCAAGGTCTGCATCAAGCTCTTCATGTCGTGACTCCTGGTGGGGTGAAATGGATGAGCAACTCGCTCAGATGAACAACTGGATGGCCGGCAGGGCGCGCCAGGCATTGAGAAGATCGATGCGCTTGAGCCGGATGGACCAGCCGGCCGCGTCGCGAACGAGAAGATGGCGGCAGGTGCCAGCGAGCGTCACCTGGTCCTCGCCGCGCGCCTCGACATAGATGAAAGGCGTGCGCAGCGCGACTTCGCCGCTCGCGGCGTCCTCGCGCTCGACGACCGAGCGTTGCAGCACATGCTGGCAATGGCTGGCCGGATGCTGCGAATGCGCACGCGGGTTCTTGAGACGGTCGATGCGCAACTGCAGCAGCAGGCGGTCTTCGTAGGCGATGGAGTTGTGCGATTGCGGATCGACCTGCGCCGCACCCAGCAACGGCACCCAGTAGCGACCGTCTTCGGCGAACAGCGCCAGCCAGTCGTCGAAGCGGCGTGCGTCGAGCAGCGCCGCTTCCTCGGCGATGAAGTCGCGGGGATCGGTCATGGTTGGGTCTCCATGCCTGCCGTCATGAACTTCGCCCAGGCGCGGAACTGGTTGCGCATCAGCAGTTCGTTGGTGCCGTTGGTGGTGATCGACGACTGCGCGAGCTCGGCAGGATCGAAATCTCGATGCAGGCTCACCCACTCGTTGCCTTCCGCGCGGAGGCCCTGCTGGATGCTCTCGAAGAGATGCACGTCGTCGTGCGCCACGACCGACATCGGCGAGAAGACGAGCCGGTTGTAGCTCATGGCCCGCTCGAAGAGCAGGTCGGGCGCACCGACAGCGCGGAAGCTCCAGGCTTCGATCAGCGTGCGGTTCGCGGCCAGCGGGCGAATCACCCGGATGGCCTGCGGCGAGCCCTTGACGGACAGGCTGGGAAAGAAGACCGAGTTCTGCGGTGAGCGCTGCAGGATTTCCACCGCACGCTCGGCACCGTGAGCGGCGCGCATCGCCGCTTCGTAATCCGGCAACTGCGCGTAGTTCGAGTGGATGCTGAAGTTGACGCCGAGCACGCTGTGCCCGTTGGCGAACACGCGGCCACCCATCTTGTCGAAGAAGTCGTAGCCCGAACCGAAGGGCAGGATCTGCTCCATCGCCATCGGCTTGGGTTCGTCGGGCGCGCGGCCCTGCCAGAGCGCATCGGCGGCCTGCGTGGCGGATTCGTGCGTCGACATCGGATGCACCGTGTCGTTGATGTTCTCCAGGTACATCTTCCAGTTGCAGTGGATGACGTTGCGCATCACACCCCCGCCGACGGTCAGCCGACCCTCGGGCGAGCGATCGACCATGTTGTCGATGGCGCTCAGCACCTCGCCGAAGTACTCGCCGAACTCCGGGCCGTCGTCTGACAGCCGGGCAAAGACGAAGTCGCGGTAGACGGTGACATGCTTGAGCGCCGTCAGCCCCTGGCCCGATTCGCATTCCCTCAGGCGCGTGCCTTCATAGCCACTCTTGAGCGGAATGCCGAGGGGCGCCCCGTCGAGCTTGTAGGTCCAGGCGTGATACGGGCAACGGAAGAACTTGCCCGTGTTGCCGCACTCGTCGGACACCAGCCGGCTGCCCTTGTGCGCGCAGCGGTTGTAGAACACGCGGACCGTGCCGTCGGGCTGGCGGACCATCATCACCGGCCGGCCGGCGAGGTCGAGCGACCAGAAATCGCCGGCATTGGGCACCTGGCTCGCGTGACCCACGTAAAGCCAGGTGTTGGCGAAGAATTGCTCCTGCTCCAGCGCGAAGAGTTCCTCGCTCAGGTAGACGTCACGATGCACGCGGTCGTCCTGCACAAGCGCTTTGATTGCGTCGGGGCGATTGCGGTAGGTGTTCATCGCGGGTCTCCTGGATTTGCGTCAGGTCAGGGAACCAGCTTCCACTGGCCCTTTTCGCTTCGCACGATGACGACTGCGCGCTGGTCCGAACCGTAGCGGTTGTCGGGCTTGAAGTTGTAGATGCCGTGGGTGCCGGTCAGCTCCTTCGTGCTCACGATGGCGTCACGCAGCGCCGTGCGGTACTGCGGCGTGCCAGGCTCGCCCTTGGTGCGGGAGGCCGCATCCGCGAGCAGCAGGTACGCGTCGTAGGTGTAGGACGAGAAAGCATCGTTCGGTGCCGAGCCGTTGGCCTTCTTGTAGGCATCGCGGAAGTCCATCGACACCTTCTTGATCGGATTGCTGTCGGGCAACTGGTCGGCGACCAGCACCGGCCCGCTCGGCACTTGCAGCCCTTCGATGGAGGCGCCGCCCACGCGCACGAAGTCTGCATTGATCAAGCCGTGCGTGCCGTAGATCTGGCCCTTGTAGCCGCGATCCGCCAGCGCGAGGTAAGGCAGCGCGCCCGGCGTGCCGGAGTTGCCGGCGAACACCGCATCGGGCCGCGCCGAAATGATCTTCAGCACCTGGCCGGCGACCGACGAATCGCTGCGCGCATAGCGCTCGTTCGCCACGACCTTGATGCCGGCCGCGTCCGCGCTCTTCACGAGCGAGTCGTAGGCCAGGTCACCTAGCGCGTCCGAGAAGCCGATGTAGGCCACTGTCTTCACGCCGGACTTCTTCATGCGTTCGACGACCGCCGACACCATCAGCGGGAAAGGCTGCGAGACCGTGACGGTCCAAGCGCCTTCCGGCCCGGGAATGGTGACGGGCGTGGGCGAGATCAGCGGCGTATTGAGTTCGCGCGCGACAGCGGCGATGGCCATCGCACCGGGAACGCCCGAAGTACCGATGAGCACGTCGACCTTGTCCTCCACCACCAGCTTGCGTGCATTGCGACCTGCGGTCGTCGGATCGGAGGCATCGTCGAGCACGATGAGCTCGACCTTGTGGCCGGCCAGCATCGGGTGCTCGGCGATGGCAGCGCGGATGCCCTTTTCATAGGGAATGCCGAGCGCCGAGACCGGGCCCGAGAGCGAGCTGATGAAGCCGACCTTGAGGTCCGCGGCTGCTGCGTGTGCTGCAGCGAGAGCGATGGCGGTCAGGCCGAGGAGTCGAGTGAGATTGCGCATGTTCAGTTCACCAGCTTCCATTGGCCTTTATCGAGCTTGACGATCACGCGGGAACGCTCGTCGGAGCCGTAACGATCGGTGGGTTTGAAGTTGTAGACGCTGTGCGTGCCGACCAGCTCCTTGGTGCTGACGATCGAATCGCGCAATGCCACGCGGTAGGCCGGCGTTCCGGGCTCGCCCTTGGTGCGCGAGGCGGCATCGAGGAACAGCAGCCACGCGTCGAAGGAGTACGCGGAGAAAGCATCGGTCGGCATGGCGCCGTTGGCCTTCTGATAGGCGTTGCGGAAGTCCATCGACACCTTCTTGATCGGATTGCTGTCAGGCAACTGCTCAGCGACGATGACCGGCCCGGTCGGCGCCAGAAGGCCCTCGACCGAAGCGCCGCCGACGCGCACGAAATCGGGGTTGATCAAGGCGTGCGTGCCATAGATCTGGCCCTTGTAGCCGCGCTCGGCGAGCGCCAGATAGGGCAGCGCGCCGGGCGTGCCCGACGTGCCGGTGATCACCGCATCGGGACGCAGCGCGACGATCTTCAGCACCTGGCCCGTCACCGATGCATCGGCGCGCGCATAGCGCTCATTCGACACGACCTTGATGCCGGCCGGCTCGGCGCTCTTCTGCAGCGCGTCGTAGACGAGGTCACCCCAGGCGTCGGAGAAGCCGATGTAGCCGACCGTCTTCACGCCCGACTTCTTCATGCGTTCGACCACCGCGCTCACCATCAGCGGCGCGGGCTGCGGCAGCGTGACCATCCATGCACCTTCTTCGCCGGGCAAGTTGGCGTTGGCGATGGAGATCAGCGGCGTCTTGGTTTCGCGCGCRACGGCGGCGATCGCGAGTGCGCCCGGCGAACCGGCCGTGCCGATGATGACGTCGACCTTGTCCTCGTCGATCAGCTTGCGCGCGTTGCGTGCGGCAGTGGAAGGGTCCGACGCATCGTCGAGCTGCACCAGCTGGATCTTGTGGCCGTTGAGTTCAGACTTGTACGCGACCGCGGCCTTGATGCCCTTGTCGTACGGAATGCCGAGCGAGGAAACCGGCCCCGACAGCGAAGTGATGAACCCGACCTTGAGGTCGGCGGCCCACGTGTTCGCTGCGGTGAGCACACCGGCGGCGGCGGCAACGCCGGCCATGGTGCGGATGCGGGTCAGGACTTTCATGCAAGGCTCCTAGAAATGAACAACCACATGATTTGTGAAATATTTAGAGTTAAACAATACTATCGAGCCAGTGGCGCGACGACAAGGGAGAGAAAACGATAGGTGGGTGAATTTGCGGACGGTGCACTGCTACAGGGCCAGACTGCCCACGCTGGTGCCGCCGCACACGTAAAGAACCTGCCCCGTGACAAAGCTGTTCGCCGGGTCGGCAAAGAAACGCACGGCCCGTGCCACATCGGCCGATTCGCCGAGTCGCCGCACCGGCACGGATGCCGCGAGCGCGCGTTCCTTTTCGCTGCCGGCTTCGACGACGTCGTAGAACATGTCGGTGCGGATCGGCCCCGGCGCGACCACGTTCACCGTGATGCCCTCGGGCGCGAGTTCGAGCGCCCAGGTGCGCGCCATGCCGAGCATGCCGGCCTTGGTGGCCGAGTAGTTCGTGCGCGTGGCCAGGCCGAGCGCTGCGCGCGACGACAGCAGCACCACACGGCCGAAGCGCTGCGCGCGCATCGCGGGCAATGCGGCCTGCACGAGCTGGATCGCGCAGCCCAGGTGCAAGTCGACCAGGGCATCGAGATCATCGAGCTTGACGTCGGCGAGCAGCGCGGGGCGGATCACGCCGGCGTTGTGGACGACGGTCGTCACCTCGAAGCGACGAACCAATTCAGCCACGGCCTGAGTGGTGGCGGCGCGGTCCGCGAGATCAACCTCGATGCTGTGCAGCTTCGGATGGTCGATGTCAGCACGCCGCCTTGCCAGCGACACCACTTCGTAGCCCTGTGCGAGCAAGTCTTCGCAGATCACCTTGCCGATGCCGGCGCTGCCGCCAGTGACTGCGGCCACCTTCGCTGATGCACTCATGCCGAAGCTCCCACCAGCGCAAGCACGCGCAGCGGGCTTCCACTGCCCTTCTCGATCTTGAGCGGCGGGCAGATCAGCACCGCGCCGGCCGGCGGCAGCAGGTCGAGGTTGCTCAGGCACTGCAAGCCATAGCGTCCCGCGCCATGCATGTAGTAGTGGCACGGATACGGCGGCCGCAGGTGATAGCCCTGGCCCGCGTCGGTGCCGATGGCCTCGGAGCCGAAGCCGAGCACATCGCGCTGCTCGACCAGGAAGCGCACGGCCTCCGTGCTCGGGCCCGGCGTGTGCTGGCCGGTCTCGTCGAAGTTCTGATAGGCCTCGGGGTCCTGGCGCTTCGACCAGTCGGTGCGCATCAGCACCCAGGCGCCCTTTGGGATGCGGCCATGACTCGCCTCGTATTGCTCGATGTCTTCGATGGTGAGCAGGTAGTCGGGATCGTCCTTCACCTGCGGCGAGCAGTCGATGACACAGGCCGGCGCGACGAAGTGCTGAACGGGGATCGTGTCGACCGAGTTGTTCGGCAGATCGCGGCCCGAGATCCAGTGGATCGGCGCATCGAAGTGCGTGCCCGTGTGCTCGCCGCAGGAGAAGTTGTTCCAGTACCAGCCGGGTCCGCGCTCGTCGTACTTCGACACTTCCTCGATGCGGAAGGGCCAACACTGGCCCATCTCGGGCGGCAAAGCGATCTGCGGAAACTCGGGCGTCAGGGTCTGCGTGAGGTCGACGACGCGGATGCGGCCGGTCGACATGGCGCTCACCAGGCCGCCGAGGATTTCGGCGGTGGACATCAGTTCGGTTGTTGCTGTGGTCATTGATCTTCTCCTGGGCTCAGCTTCCGCCCGCCGCCAGTTCGCGCTCCAGCACCTTCGGGTTGTCGCGCCAGCGCTCCAGCCACTCCTGGGCCACATCGCCGGGGTACACGTCCTCGACGCCATCGCGCAGCGCCTTCACGATGGCGTTGGCCAGCGCGCCCGGCGCCAGCTTCGGCGGCGGCGTGTGCTGGTTCCATTCGTCGTCGATCGGACCGGGGAACAGGTTGATCACGCGGATGCCGGCCGGCCGCATTTCGGCGCGCAGGCATTGGGCCAGCGAATGCGCAGCGGCCTTCGACGCGCTGAACGTGCCGTGGGGCGGGAAGTTGCTCAGCGCGTAGATCGACAGCAGGTTGACCCACGCCGTCGCGCCGGTCACCCCGTCAGCCGAACGACCCTTGAGCGCCGGCCCGAACTCCTGTGCGAGACGCAGCAGGCCAAAGTAGTTGATGTCCATCTCGGCCTTGGCCACGTCCGTGCCGCGCCGCGCGCCGATGCCGAAGCTGCGATGCACCTCGGCGTTGTTGATCACGATGTCGACCTTGCCGCCGATCTCGCCGGCCAGTTCGCTCACCGAGCGCCCATTGGTGAGATCGAGCGGCACCAGCGTGACTTGCGGCAAGGCGGTGATGTCCTCCAGGCCGCCCATCTTCTTCCAGGGCTCGGCATGGCCGACCCAGACGATGTCGGCCCCGGCCTTGACCAGTGCGCGCACGATGGCTTGCCCCACTTCGGTCTTGCCATCGGTCACGAGCACCTTGCGGAATTTCGGGTCGCTCGTCATTTCTCTCAGCATCTTGTCGTCAGCCATGTGGGGGCTCCCTTCGTTCGGAAATCCAATGAGTACGGCCTGCCCGGCGCGGTCGAGCCGGGCGCCGACACGCACGCGCGCCGGGGCATCGCCGACCTCGCCATGCAGGTGGACCATGAGCGTCGGACCGGCATCGAGGTGCACCAGGCCCAGTCGCCAGGGCAGTCGCTCGCGGAAGAACAAGTCGTTGCTGTGATGCAGCGTGGTGCTGCTGAGCAACTCGCCTTCACCGCTCTGCTCGCGCCAGTGGAGTCGCGGCGACAGGCACTTGTGGCAGGCTTCGCGCGGCGGGTATTGCACCGTGCCGCAGTCTTCGCAGGTCTGCAGTTCGAAGCGACCCTCGGCGGCAGCGGCGGTGATGCCCAGCGCGACACGGCCGCGCGCCCATGGCGGCAGGTTCATCTGCCGGGTGCGCAGCACCGGGTTCTTGCGCTTGGGGCGCATCAGGGGCATGGTCATGACGGCCTTCCGAAAATCACTGCGCCCGTACACAGGCAGCGGTCGTAGGTCACCATGCCGAAGCCGGCGACCAAACCCAATGTCGCATCAGGCACGGTGCGCGCCTCGGCGGTGCCGGTCAATTGACGGATGGCTTCCGTCATCCCGAGGAAACCGCCCGCCGCACCCGCCTGCCCGGCCGACAGTTGGCCGCCGCTGGTGTTGTTGGGGAAGGTGCCGTCGTTCGTCATGCTGTGCGATCGCACGAAGGCCGAGCCTTCGCCCTTCTCGCAGAAGCCGAGGTCCTCGAACTGCATCATCACGATGACGGGGTAGTCGTCGTAGGTCTGCACGAAATCGATGTCGGCAGGCTTCGCGCCGGCCTGGGCATAGAGATCGTCGCGGTCCATGCGCCAGCCGCCCTGGACCATCACCGGGTCTTCGGAATACGCGTTGTGCCGCTCGATCGCGCCGCGAATCACCACGTGGGCCAGTCCGAGGTCGCGCGCCCGCTCTTCGCTCATCACGAGGAAGGCTTCCGCGCCGGCGCAAGGCATCACGCAATCGAAGAGATGGATCGGGTCGGAGATCGGACGCGCCGAGATGTACTCTTCGAGCGTCAGCGGCTTCTTGAACATGGCATGCGGGTTCTTGAGCGCGTTGCTGCGCTGGTCGACGCAGATGCGGCCGAAGTCCTCGCGCGTCGCACCGAACGTGCGCATGTAGTTCGACGTGATCATGGCGAAGATCGAGTTCGGTCCGCCAGAGCCGTAGGGATAGGTCGCGTCGCGCGCGAAGTTGCTGAAGCTGCCCAACGTCTGCCGGAACGAATCGACATGGTTGGTGTCCGCCGCGACGCATGCCACCACGTCGGCGTCGCCCGACTGGACTGCGCGCGCTGCACGGCGAAGGCACATCACGCCCGATGCGCCACCGGTCGGCACATGGTCGAGCCAGCGCGGCGAGAGACCCAGATGCTGCGTCACGCCGACCGCGGTATCGGGCGCCAGCGAGAAGCTGCTCACGCACAAGCCGTCGATCTGATCCTTCTTGACGCCGCTGGCCTTCACCAGCGATTCGATGGCCTGGCCGAGGAACCAGTGCGCCGTGTGCGTCGAATAGCGCATGTAGGGCACCGTCACGGGCACCGCTACGGCCACGCCTTCGTAGGAAAGCCTGCGCTTCATGACTGCCTCTTCTTCATTGAGCGGGTGTCGATGCAGTGCGGTTGGCCCGGCAATGCTTGGGCCAGTTCGCGCAATTGGCCGCGCTGAATCTTCTGCGAGGCCGTGAGCGGCAGTGCATCGACAAAGGCGACGTAGCCCGGAGCCTTGTAGTAGGCCAATTGCGCCAGCGCGTGTTCGACAATGCTGGCCGCGATCTCCGCCGGCGAAGATCCATCGATGTCATCGCACATCACGATGCATGCCAACACTTCGTCGCCGCGCACGGTGTCCGGCGTGGCTGCGACGGCGGAGGTCTTCACGGCCGGGTGCTGGTTGAGCACACTTTCGACTTCGACAGCGGAGATGTTCTCGCCGCTGCGGCGGATGACATTCTTCTTGCGATCGACGAAGTAGTAGTTGCCTTCGCCATCGCGTCGCACCATGTCGCCGGTGTGGAACCAGCCATCGGCCCAGGCATTACGTGTGGCTTCTTCGTCTTTCAGGTAGCCGGAGAAGAAATAGCGCTTCGGATCGGCGCCGGAAGACCGCACGAGCAGTTCGCCCGGTGTGCCATCGGCGACATCACGGCCCTCGTCGTCGACGAGGCGAATCTCGGCGAATTCCTCGCAGCGGCCGAAGCAACTCGTGCCGACATGGCGCGGTTCGTGGTTCGCCATCACGCACGCGGCAGCGCCGGTCTCGGTCATCGCCCAGGCCTCGACCAACGGGAAGCCGAAGCGCGATTCGAACGGCGCGTGGTTCTTGCGGTCCACGCCGGCACCGAAGCCCCAGCGGATGGCGTGCTCGCGGTCCGATGTCGCCGCGGGCGCCGACAGCAGCATCGCCGGCATCACGCCGAGGTAATGCGCGATCGTGGCCCGGCTCTCACGTGCACTCTGGAGCCAGCTCTTCGGGTGGAAGCGATCGAGTTGCACCAGACAACCGCCGGCGACCAGCACCACCATGGTCGAGAACGCCATCGCGTTCACATGATTGAGCGGCAGCGGCGTGATGATGCGTTCGGCATCGGGCCGGACCGGGCAGAGATCGCCCAGCTCCGCGTACCACTGGCCTGCGCGCAGGAAATACTCGTTCGACAGCATGCAGCCCTTGGGCCGCCCGGTGGTGCCCGAGGTGTAGAGCAATGCGCATTCTGTCGCGAGGCCGATTGGCTCGCCAGCATGTGGTGGCGCGGTCTTCGATGTTGGAACGGCATCATCCGGCCCCATGGTTTCGAAGGGCCGGCCGGCGGTCTCGGCGGCGGCGCGCAGGTCGGCCGCGCGGTGCGGCAAGGTCACGGCCAGTGCGATCTCACTGTGGCCGATCAGGTAGCTCAGCTCGGCCGACCGCATTTCCGCGTTGATCGGCACCACGCTCACGCCCAGTGCATTGAGAGCGAACCAATGGAAGAGAAAGGCCGGCCGGTTTTCCAGCAACAGGCCGACGCGATGGCCATGGCCGTAGCCTGCCTTCTCGTAGGCGGCCCGGAGTCGATCGACCTCGGCCGCGGCGGCGCTCCAGAGGATCGGGCCGGGTGCAATGCCATAGGCCTCCGCAGTGACCGATTCGGTGAACAGGAATTCGCCCTGCGGCGTGCGCCGCGCGCTCGCGCTGAAGGCCCCGTGAACAGTTACGTGCATGGCGGACCTAGATGAAGAGCTGCACAGCCGGCAGGGCCGCGTCGCAGTTGAGCAGGTTGACGCGCTTGAGCGTCATGCGCAAAGCGCCGTCCTGCACCGTGAGGTGGTGGAAGAAGGTGCCGACGTAGAACCGAAGCTCGTCGCCCTGCGATTCGGTGTAGTGGAACTCCGAACGCACGACGAAACGGTTCGCCGCCGCATCGAATTCCTCGACGGTCGGTGTCTGCAACAAGTGGTGGCAACGGCTCGCCGGCTGCTGCGAAAACGCGCGCGGACTCTTGAGCCGCTCGATGCGCAGGTCGCGCAACAGCTTGTCTTCGTAGAGGTGCGAGGTGTGGTTGATGCCGTCTTCCTGGTCCGGCACCAGCGGAACCCAATAGAACGCGTCGTCCGTGAAGAGTGCGTTCCATTCCTCGTAGCGCTTGGCGTCGAGCAGGCGGGATTCGTTGACGACGAAATCGATGAGATCCTGGCGGGTCACGTCGGGCTGCATCACATCGTCTCCGTCATGTATTGGGCCCAGCTTCTGTACTGGTTGCGCATCGGCAGTTCGCTGGTGCCGATCGTCGTGATCTCTCCGCCCTTGGTTTCGGCCGGGTCGTAGTTGCGATGCAGGCTGACCCATTCGTTGCCGCTCGCGTGCAACCCTGCCTGGATTCCTCGATACGCCTGCAGGTCGTCATGCCCGACCACCGAGAACGGCGAGTTGATGAGCCGGTTGTACATGGTCGTGCGCTGCAGCAATTCAGGCGGCGCACCCTTCAGGCGGAAAGTCCAGCTCTCGATCAAGGTCTTGTCGACCGAGATCGGCCGAACCACGCGGATCGCCTGGATCGCGCCCTTGATGGTCAGGTTGGGGTAGTAGACGGTGTTGTGCCGCGCCATGCCGAGGATCTGCGCAGTGCGCTCCTCGCCGTAGCGAGCCTTCATCGCGTCGTCGTACGCGGGGATCGCCTTGTACTTGCTGTGGATGCTGAAGTTGACGCCCGTGAAGCTGTGGCCGTTGTCGTAGGTGCGAACGCCCATGTCCTCGAAGAACTTGTAGTCGGACATGAAGGGCACGAACTGCTCGATGGCCATCGGCTTCGGTTCATCGGCGGACTTGTCGGCCCACATGCTCTTGGCCGTGCCCGCGGAGGACTCGTGCGCCACCATGGGGTGCATGGTGTCGTTGAGGTTCTCGACGAACATCTTCCAGTTGCACTGGTGCATGAAGCGCAGGCAGCCGCCGGCAATCTCCAGTTCGCCTTCAGGCGAGCGGTCGGCCATGTTGTCGATGGAGCTCAACGAGTCGCCGAAATACGCCTCGAAGTCGGGGCCGACATCGTTGATCTTGATGAAGATGAAGCCGCGGTAGCTGCGCACGTTCTTCAGCGTGGTCAGGCCCTTGGCAGACTCGCACTCGTGCAGTTGCGTGCCCTCGTAGCCATTCTTGAGCGGGATCGACAGCAGCGAGCCGTCAGTCTTGAAGGTCCATGCGTGGTAGGGGCAGCGGAAGAACTTGCCGGTGTTGCCGCAGGGCGCCGTCACGAGTCGCGAGCCCTTGTGGGCGCAGCGGTTCATCATCGCGCGCACCGAACCGTCGGTGTGGCGAACGATGATCAGCGGCCGGCCGGCGAGCTCGGTGTTCAGGTAGTCGCCCGGCTTCGGGATCTGGCTTTCGTGGCCTGCGTAGTTCCAGGTGTTCGCAAAGAAATGCTCCTGCTCCAGCTCGAACAGTTCGGCGCTGGTGTAGAGGTCGCGGTGCACGCGATCGGCCTGCACCAGCGCGCGCACGGCGTCGGGGTTGCCTCGGTACGAAGTCATGTTGTTCTCCTTCAGATGTCCAGCACCAGTCGCTGTCCCTTGACGCGCGAGATGCAGATCTGCATGACGTTGCCTTCCGCCTTCTCGCGCGCGGTCAGCACATAGTCGCGGTGGTCGATGTCGCCCTCGATCACCGGCGTCGCGCACACGCCGCATTCGCCGCGCTTGCAATCGAACATCGGGTCGCAGCCATGCTCGATCAGGCAGTCGAGGATGCTCTGGTTGGCCGGCACAGTGAAGCGCTGGCCGGACTGGAGAAGCTCGACCTCGAAGGGGTGATCGCCCTCTTCCACCATCGGCGTGGTGAAGAGCTCGAAGTGCACGCGGTCATGACTCCAGCCGCGCGCCTGCGTCTGGGCGAGCACGGCGTCGAGCATGACCTTGGGGCCGCACACATAGAGGCGATCGCCCGCAGGACACGCATCGAGCAATGCGCCGATGTCGAACGGTCCGCCCCGCTCTTCATCCGAATGCACGAGCAGGTCATCGCCCAACACCGATTGCAGTTCGGGCAGGAAGGCCATCAGCTCGCGGTTGCGGCCGGCGTAGTGCATGCGCACGGGCAGCCCTTCAGCTCGGCGGCGCGTGGCCATGCTCGCGAGCGGCGTCACGCCGATGCCGCCTGCCAGCAACACGGTACCGCCAGGGCCGGTGTGCAGTGGGAAGTCGTTCTTCGGCACTTCGATGGTGACCGTGTCGCCTTCGTGCAGCCGCTCGTGCATGAAGCGCGATCCGCCGCGGCCTTCGGCTTCCTTGCGGACGGCGATCACGTAGTCGGCCGGGGCATCGGTGGCATCGGCCTGCGCGGCGAAGTTGATCAGCGAGTAGTGGCGCCAGTCCTGCGTACCGTCGGGCAGTTCGACCTGCACGCGGATGTGCGCCCCGGCGGTGTAGCCGGGCAGCCCCCCACCGTCCGCCGCACGCAGTCGGAAAGTCTTGATCAGTGGATTCAGTTCGCGCGCTTCGACGACGCGCAGTTGCAATGTGGCGGGCTGGGCAGACATGGGCAGGTTTTCCGGTTCAGGCGAGCGCGTGCTGTGTGAGCGCGGCGCGCAGCTTGTGGCCGTGCTCGTCGGCCAGTGCGGCATCGCGCAGCTCGCGCAGGGTGGCAGGCGCGATGGCGCTGCCCGCGCGCTGCAGGGCATCCATCACGGTGTCGTAGTTGCGCAGGCCACGCTCGTGGGTGTCGCTGTAGCCCTTCACCAGGCGCTGGCACTGGGCGATCTCGACGGCGAGTTCGGGGTTGCGCCCGGCGATGTCGGCGATGCGTCGCAGCCATTCCTCGATGCGGCGGTTCTCCTCCGGATAGCGCAGGGTCGAACGTCGCCAGCGCTTCATCCAGGCGACAGTGCTGAGCATCAGGTAGCCGTGCAACGAGCTGGTCTGGATGACGCGGCCGCGCTGCGTGAGGCGCTCGACCAGCTTGCGCGGCAGGGTCGAGTTCATCAGCCAGCGGCCGATGCCGGCCGGCAGCGTCTCGCAGATTTCCTGCAGGCGCGGATGCATGTATTCGTTGATCGCCAGCACCTGGCCGTCCTGCACGCTGGCCTCACCGCGCACGCGCTCGAAGCGCGATGAACGGGTCTTGAGGGCGGCGACGCGTGCCGTGTCTTCGTAAGACATCCACAGCGCCAGATGGCGGGCGGTTTCGCGCAGCAGCTTGCCGTCGTCATTGGCGGGCAAGGCGGCGACGGAGGTCATGCGATCGAGATAGAGGCCGGCATAGTCGACGTCCTGGTAGTCGATGAGGCGGCGGATGCCTTCGAGCAGAAACGGTTGCGCGCCAGCGGGAAAGTCGCGCTGCACTCGTTCGACCAGCGCGCGCACGGCGGGATGGCGTGGCTGTGGCGGGGCGACTTGCACCGGCGCGGCTTCCGGCTCCGGTTCGCCCTGCGCACGCGCGAAGGCACCGCCGAAGGCCTTCAGGCTTGGCTTGACGCCGACGCCGCCGTGTTCGATGGTGGCCTCGAACTGCGCGCGGCTGAAGGGCAGCACGCCGGAACCGGCCAGTGCACCGAAGAGCACCGCACTGATCACGCTGCCGGAAGCCTCCGCGGCCTTCGCCATGTCGAAGCGGATGAAGCGCTTCGCGGCGCGTTCGGCGTGCGCAAGAAGTTCGGTGCTGTCGACGCGGCCGTCACCCATCGAGCTCTTCTCGGCGATCGAGTACACGCGGTGGGTCGATGCGATGAGCGTGGTGCGGTCGCCTGTGACCAGGCCGCGCTGCACGGCTCGGCCGGCTTCCATGAGTTCCGACGCGAGCACGATGTCGACGTCGCCGGGCAGCGGCATCAGCGCCAGCACCGGCTGGCCGTGATCGGCCTCGGCCTGCGCCTGCGGGTACAGCTCTACGTAGTAGATGGTTGCGCCGGTCCGCTGGGCCACGCCCGGCACCGAGGTGGTCTGGGCGAAATAGCCGTTGGCTTCGCCCATCTCGACGATCCAGTCGGCGAGCACGCCGCCGCCTTCGCCGCCCATCGCCAGAATTGCAATCTTGATTGGTTGATGTCGCATCGTGGTCAATCTTCAGAACGCATAGGCCGCGCGGCGCTTGGCCTCGCTCTTCTGCAGCCAGCCGATCACGCGTTGGCGAAGGGTGTCGCGCAGGCGGTCCCAACGGCTCGGGTTGCTCACGATCTGCGCCTTGTAGAACGAGGGGCACAGCACCGCTGCATGCGAGACCTCGCCGCACACACCGCAACCGACGCAGGTGTCGAGCACGGTCGCGACCGGGTCGACGCGCAGCGGGTCGGGGTTGGGCTTGATCGACAGCGACGGGCAACCCGACAGCCGGATGCACGAATGGTCGCCGGTGCAAGTGTCGGAATCGACGCCGAACTTCTCGCGCACCATCCGCTTGCCGTCGGCGATGGCCTTGCGGACCATCGGCTTCTCGCGGCGCTGCTTGTTCAGCATGCATTCCGATTGCGCGATCAGGACCTTGGGGCCCTTCTCCTTCGTTGTCAGCGCTTCCTTCAGCGTGTCGCGCATGCCCGCGACGTCGTAGGTGCGGCGCATGGTCCGCACCCACTTGACGCCGACGCCGCGCACCGCGCGCTCGATCTCATGGCCGGTGCTGCGCGTCGCGTTCACCGCCTTCGATGACAGGATGTCCTGGCCGCCAGTCGCGGAGGTGTAGTTGTTGTCGACGACGATGGTGAGGTTGTCGCTTTGGTTGAAGACGGCGTTGGCGACACCACTGGTCAAACCGTTGTGCCAGAAGCCGCCGTCACCCATCATCGAAATCGCGCGCTTGCCCGCCTGCGTGTTGAGCGCCGCAGCGCCCGCGGCACCGAGGCCGTAGCCCATCGTCGTGTTGCCGATGTTGAACGGCGGCAAGATGGAGAACAGGTGGCAGCCGATGTCCGCGCTCACATGGTGCGGGCCGAGTTCGCGCTCGACCAGCTTCATCGCGCTGAAGATCGGACGCTCAGGGCAGCCGGTGCAGAAGCCCGGCGGGCGCGCATGCACGCTGTCGCCCAGCGGCTTCGCGGGTTCGGCCATCGCGACGAGCGGAATCACCTTGCGCACCGGCGCGGGCACCGGCAGAGGTTGGAGGCGGCCATAGCGTTCGCAGAAGCTGCGCGCGCCCTTGAGCAGTTCGGCGGCGGTGTATTCGCCGGCGACGGGCAGCATGTCCTTGCCATGCAGCGCCGTGGTCGAACCCGCCTGGCGCAAGATGGTCGCGAGGTTCTGCTCGACGAAGTTGGGCTGGCCCTCTTCCACGATCATGACGGCGCGCTTGCCTTCGCAGAAGCGCAGCACCTCGCTCTCGATGACGGGATAGGCCACGTTCATCACATAGAGCGGCACCTTCGAGTTGCCGTAGACGTCGGCCAGATCCAGCCGTTCGAGCGCACGGATGAGCGTGTTGTAGCTGCCGCCCTGGACGATGATGCCGATGTCGTCGGCGCCTTCGGAGAAGAATTCGTTGAGCTGCCGCTCTTCGATGAAGCGCACGGCGGCGGGCCAGCGGTCCTTCACCTTTTCCTGCTCGTGCTGGAAGCTGGCCGGTGGCAGGACGATGCGGCTCACGTCGCGCTGCGGGTTTTCGAGTGCTTCCTTGAGCGTGAACTTCGAGCGGCGGTTGTCGCCGGCAATGAATTGCCCGTGAACGTGGCATGCGCGAATGCGCAGTTGCAGCATCACCGGCGTATGGCTGGCCTCCGACAGATCGAAGCCCTGCTTGACCGCGTCGACGATGCTCGGCAGGTTGGGCCGCGGGTCGAGCAGCCACATCTGCGACTTCATCGCGAAGGCGTGACTGCGCTCCTGCATGATCGAAGAGCCTTCGCCGTAGTCCTCGCCGACGATGATCAGCGCGCCGCCGGTCACGCCGCCCGAAGCCAGGTTGGCCAGGGCGTCAGAGGCGACGTTGGTGCCGACCGTGGCCTTGAAGGTCACGGCGCCGCGCAGCGGGTAGTTGACGGAGGCCGCCAGCGTCGCGGCGGCAGTCGCCTCGCTCGCGCTGTTCTCGAAGCGGATTCCGTGCTCAGTGAGGATGTCCTGGGCGTCGGCCAGGACATCCATCAGGTGCGAGATCGGCGCGCCCTGGTAGCCCGCGACGTACGAAACGCCGGATTCGAGCAAGGCCTTGGTGACTGCCAGAATGCCTTCACCCCGAAACACCTCGCCACCGGTCAGCCGTAGCTTCTTGACTTCCTCGACGAATGATCGTTCTGCCATGGCGCCCTCTCCGGTTAGGGATTTGCTGGGTTCCCAACGGAACCGCGGTCTCTATAATGTTGACAACTGAATGTATTCACAATCATGAATAACCCTAGACATGCAAGCAGCGTGCCCGCCGCGGATCCGGGGCCATTCACAGTCGACACGCCGGGCGAGAAGCCTCGATTCGTCGACGACTACCTGCCTGCGTTGCTGGCGCAGGCAAGTCAGCTGATCTCCTCCGAATTCCACGTGGTCGCGCGCAAGCACGGCTTTTCGGTGTCGGAATGGCGCGTCATGGCGTCGCTGGCGGGCGGCGAGGCGATCAGCATCGGCCAGCTTGCGCAGGTGACGGTGACCAAGCAGCCCACGGTCACGCGGCTGCTCGACCGCATGGAAGCGCGCGAACAGGTGGAGCGCCTGCCCCACGACAGTGATCGGCGTATCACTCTGGTGCGGATCACGCGCAAGGGCACGAAGGCGGTGGAGCATCTGATGGAATTGGCGCGCGAACACGAGCGGCGCGTGCTCGAGCCCTTCGGCCTCCAGCGCGCGGAAGAACTCAAGGACACGCTGCGTCACATCATCGAACTGCATGCGCGTGTGCCGGGCGAGGCAGGCGAGACGGCCGAAGAGGTTTGAAGCGCGTCAGCGCCCGGGTACAAGAACCGCCCGGCCGCGATGGCCGCGCTGGCTGATCCAGTCCATCGCCTTTGCGGCTTCTTCGAGGGCGAAGGGCTGGACATCCAGCCGTAGCCGGCCATCTGCCAGCCGGGCCAGAAGTTCAGGCGCCGCCGAGCGGCCCGCTGCTTCGCGGCGGAACATGTTGAGCGGCAGCAACGACACGTCTCTCTGCAGAAAATGCGCGATGTCCAGCGAGAGCGCGTTGCCGGCCGTGTAGCCGACAAGCACGGCTCGGCCGCCGGGCCGAATGCGCGGCAGCGCGACGCTCAAGACATGTCCACCGACGGTGTCGACCAGCAGGTCGGCCGAAACGCTCTCCAGGGCCCGCGCCGGGTCATCGCCGAGCACCACGACCTTTGCGCCGGACGGCATCGATTGCGCCTGCGCCGGGTTGCCGACGGCTGCTGTCACGTTCGCACCGACATCGAGCGCAAGCTGCACCGCCATCGATCCGACCGCACCCGTCGCACCTGTCACAAGCACGCTCTCGTCTGCGGAGAGATGCGCGATGTCATGCAGCGCGACCCATGCGGACGTGCTGGGAGAGAAGAAGGCTGCGCCGATGGCGGCAGACACGCCATCCGGCAGCAGGCCGAGCGCTTCGTCGGGCGAATCGATCAGTTCGGACCAGGTACCGTCGAAGAGCGTGCCCAATCCGCTGCCGCGCAGCCATACGCGCTGGTCCTTTGCGTATTGCGCGCTGTCGACCACGACGCCAGCCGCCTCGACGCCTGGTGTGTAGGGAAAAGGCGGATGCTTCAAGAAACTGCCGCGCCACACCGTGCGGTCGATATGGCCGACTGTCGCTGCTTCCATGCGCACGATCGTGCGGCCGGCTCGCGCGACCGGGTCTGCAACATCCTCCAGTACGGGAGGCGCATCGAATGCGTGCACGCGTATGGCTTTCATGCCAGCGTCTCCAGAAAGGAGAGCACCACTTGCGCAAATTCCTCAGGCAACTGGTCGGGCAAGGGCACCATGCCGCCCGCGATGTCGACGATGCGCGCGTTCGCGAGATGCTCGAGCAGTTCAGCCGCATGCGGAGCGGCGAAGGGATCGTCGGTGGCGCGGATGATCAGCGTGGATTGCGTCACGCGATGGATGCGATCCTCCATGCGGTAGGCGGCCACGGCGCGATGGCCGTCTTCGGGGCTGCCGCTCACCTTCAGCGCATCGCGCACGAAAGCTTCGAGCAACTCGGGCCGGCCGGCCGGGTAGAAACCTTGCCTTCGTTGCCACAGCGCGGCGAGATGCGTCCCGTCATCGGTGGGTTCGACCTCATCGATCGGCGGACGTCCGGCACGTGCGCGGCGGAACGCGTCATCGGTGAAAGGCGTCGACGACAAAACCAGCCCGCGCACGCGATCCGGAAAAGCCGCCGCCAGTTCGACCGCGATCACGCCACCGGTGTGATGGCCCACCACGGCGGCGCTTCGGATCTGCAGTGCATCGAGCAATTCGCACGCGACCCGTGCCCATTGCTCAATGCTTGCCGGTCCATCGCCGGCCGCGGAATCGCCGAAGCCCACGGTGTCCATGGCGATGGCGCGATGGTGCGCGCCGATCAGCGGAAGCACCGCGCGGTACTCGGACCAGCTGCGCGGGGACTGATGCAGCAGCAGCACGGCCGGCGCCTCGCGATCGCCGCATTCGGCGTAGTGGATCTGCCCAGGCGACAGGTCGGCGAAGGCGCGCCGAATCTTCATGAGTGCGTCTCGGTCGCTGGCGGCTGCCAAAGCCCGGCGTGCCTGAGCATGCCGAGCGTTCGCGAAAGCACATCGCGGCGATACGCCGCCACGTCGCGACCTTCGTAGTCGTAGAAACCGCTACCGCTCTTGAGGCCGAGCCGCCCTTCTTCGACCATGCGGTCCACGATGGCAGGCGCGGTGTAGCGTGCGCGGTCGATCGATGCTGACATCTCTCGGCTCGCGTGATGCAGGATGTCGCAGCCGCCGAAGTCGATGAACTCGACGACGCCGAGCGCGGCGAAGCGCAAGCCCAGGCCGTAGCGCGTGGCCTTGTCGATTTCTTCGGCGGTGGCGGCGCCCTCCTCGATCATGCGGGCCGCCTCGTTCATCACCAATGCCTGCAGGCGCGGAACGATGTAGCCCGGCGCCGCGCCGCACACGACGGGCAGCTTGCCGATGGCCTCCATCAGGGCCTTGGTGCGAGCGAGCACGGCAGGATCGGTGCCAGGGTGGCAGCTGAGCTCCACGACGGGGATCACATACGCCGGGTTGAGCCAGTGCATGTTGAGAAAGCGCTCGGGCCGCCGCACCAGCGCCGCAAGCTGCGTCACGAGGATGCTGCTGGTGGTGGAGGTGAGGATCGCATCGTCGCTGCAATGCCGATTGATGTGCTCGAAGGCATCGCGCTTGGCCTCCAGCATTTCCGGCACGCCCTCGAACACCAGTTCGGCTGCTGCCAGAGCGGCAGGCGCGTCGGCTGCGTTCACGAAGTCGACGCGCGCGGCGATCGCACGCACCTGCGCGGTGTCGATCACGCCGAGTTGCGCGAGCCCGGTCAGGCTGGCTTCGATCTCGGTCTGCGCTTCGCCGCGAAGCTTGTGCCACGCCTCGTCGCTACGCGGGCGCAGGTCGATCAGCGAAATGCGGTGACCGGCGTACGCGAACGCGATCGCGATGCCGCGCCCCATGCGCCCCGCGCCGACGGCGGCGAATCTCGGCAGTTCACTCGCCATCGTGCAATCTCTGCTTGAGTTGCGCCGGCGTCAATCCGGAGAGACCGAGCGCTTCCAGCGTGCGCGGACCCTTGCGCAGATCGCGGCCGAGGAAACCGCCGACGATCGCCAGCAACCCGTGCGCAATCGGTGCGTCGACGCCAGCATAGCGGGCCGCGGAAGCCAGGAACGCCAACCCGAGCTCGGTGTCCTCGGTGATGTAGCGGTGCGCATAGAGGTCGATGTTTTCGCGCCAGTCGCCCGATTTCACCAACTGCTTGTGCGCGTCGCCGTACATCCACTGGTCGTTGTTGTAGTGGTCTGCCAGCGGATAGTGCGGCGCACCCTGGCCGAAGGCCTCGCGCACCGCCATGCGTTCCTGGTCGAGGCGGTCGGTCACGTCGCGCACCGCGCGCTGCGTGCCTTCGTTGTGGATGTCCCAGCGCTCGAAGTGCTGCAACGGCGCGGCGTTCATCACCATCAACGGTGGATGGATGACGGGGCCTGCGTTCATCAGCGCGCCGGAGAGCGCATCGCCGCAGCCGTGCACGCTGGGATAGGCCTTGCGGATCACCTCGATCGCTTCCTGCGACTTGCGCGCCGGGTACACGCCGGTCGGCAGGCGAATGGCACGGATCGTCACATTCACCTCGCGCTCACCATGCTTGCGCGCGAGATAGGGCAGCGTGCCGGTTTCGGCCCAGGCCACGTCGGCACGGTTGCCGGCTTCGGCCACCACGCGCGCCATGACGTAGCTGCCGAAGGTGCCGGGCGGGAGGAACACGACCTGCCCATCGACGAGGTGCGGGGCCATCGCACGGGCAATGTCTTCCTGCGCGATAGCCGGCGTAGGAATGACGATCAGGTCGGCGCCGCGCAATGCGGCTGCGATGTCGGACGTGGCGAGCGCCAATGGTACGTCGCGCGTGCCGGCGGCGTCCTTGAGCGTGATCGAACTTGTTCGAAGGAGCGGCTCCAGCGCCGCGGCATCACGACGCCAGAGACGCACTTCATGGTCAGCTTCGGACAGGTCTGCGGCAGCCGCATAGGCGCCGTGGCCGCCGCCGAGAATCGCGATTTTCATAAGGCAACAGTTGAAGAAACGAGGTGGACGAACCGGCCGCAGAAGCGGTCACGGAGGATTCGAGGCCTCATTACATTACTTTTCAACTGTTCATATGTCAATTAAATTGAGGTCGTATTAGCGTTTGTCACTAGGCGCGCGGAGCGGGAACGGCCGCCAGTCGACCTTGCAATTCGGCGGTGCACCCAGTAGGCGCCCTTGGGCTTGCGCGTGCGTGATTCGACCTGGGCCCGCGTGCGCAACGGGTTCGCTTCAGGTGGCACCGGAGAGGCATGGTGCATTTCGAACCTTTGCTCCTTTTGCTTCAGGTAGTGCATGAGCACGTGCGAAGTCATGTTGATGCCCAATGTTCCGAACGCGGCCGGCAGGATGTAGAGCGCGATCGAGAGTTCCGACGCAAAGACGACGTCGTCTGCGAGCGAAGGTGTCGCGCGGGCCGAGACCGACAGCGCGTGCAGCAGAAAGATGTCCGCCGCTGCCAGTCCGATGAGCAGCAGGCCGAACACCAGCACCGTCGTCTTCGAGAACTCGCGCTGCACGAAGAGCGTGACGAAGATGGCGGCGGGCATCACGACCGAGAACAGCACCAGGGACCAGAAACGAAGCTGCGTGAAGACCGTTGCATCCGACATGGACGGATTGAGCCATCGGCCACGCCCAGGAGTTTGTCCGCCGTGTGAATCCGGCGTAAAGGCTGTTTTCGGCCTCCGTTTTCGTAAAGTCACCGGGCTTTACGCTGCGTTCATCAGATTGCCATGCCGCGAGGCCAACATGCTTAGCTCGAATGAGAAGCAGACGAGAAGCAAACGCCATGGCACATACCCCATTGCAATCCAAGAGCAACTCTCAGACGACCCCCGAGCCTGACTCGGACATGACCATACCCAACCTTGTCGCGGAGGTTTTCGAGGAAGCGCCCATTGCAGAGCGCCGCAGCCTCGTCGAGGCGCTGATGCGGCCACTGGGCGTGTTGTCTCTCGTGGCCATTGCCAACGGCATCTTCGCGAAGATCCGGTTCCGCAATGCCGGCCATGATCTGAGCGTCCGGCTCGAGGACATCCAGAACGTCCATACCGCCGACGTGGTCGCGCTCGTCCATCACGCCCAACAGGTCAGCGTCGAGACTGTCGACGGACTGGCTCAACTGCTGGGGTCGTCGGGAGGCATGGCGAGTTCGGCTGCCGCGACATTGCTGATCGCGCTGCTCGTGCAGCGCGCGCGGTCGCGGAGTAGTTCGCGGGCAGCCCCTGACGACCCGTCACCGTAGCGCCCCAACAAAACAAAAAGCCCGTACTTCCGAAGAAATACGGGCTTGCGAATTGCAAGGCAGCCTCACGGCCGCCGTCACTCAGCGGCCAGGCTTGAATCCACGCTTCTGCGCGTCGCGCGGAACGAAGACCTTGCCGCCGCCGCCGGCATGGCCGCGGGGCGCGAAACCCTCGCCACGGCCACCGCCGGCTCCGCCGCGCGGTGCGCTGTCACCCCAACCCGGCTTGCGACCGTAGCCGCCGCCTTCGTTGCGGTCGCCGCCGAAGCCTGCATTGCCCTGGTTCTGGAAGCCACGCGGTGCCGGAGCGCCCGGGCCGCGGGCGTTGCGATCGTTGAAACCGCTGGCGCCGGCATAGCCGCCGCCGAAACCGCCACGATGACCGCCACCGCCGCCGCCGCCGCCGAACTTGCGATCGCGTGAATGGTGTTCACGGCTATCGCGGCCACGGCCGCCGAAGTCGCCTTGCGGGCGCGATTGCGGCGCGCGCTGTTGGGGCTCCAGGCCGGGGATCACTTCGGACTTGAACTGCTGGCGGCTATAGGCCTCGATGTCGAAGATCCTGCGGCGGTCGCGGAACTCGGCGAAGGTGATGGCCAGGCCGTCGCGCCCTGCCCGGCCGGTACGGCCGATACGATGCGTGTAGTCCTCGGCCTTCATCGGCAGGCCGAAGTTGAAGACGTGGGTGATGGTCGGCACGTCGATACCGCGCGCGGCGACATCGGTTGCGACAAGGATCTGCACCTGGCCCTGGCGCAATGCCATCAGGCGGCGATTGCGCAGGCCCTGGCTCAGAGCGCCGTGCAGCGCAACGGCGCTGAAGCCGTCCTGCTGCAGGTCATTGGCGAGGCCGTCGCACTCGACCTGCGTGCTTGCGAACACGATGGCCTGGTTGATGGTGGTGTCGCGCAGCCAGTGGTCGAGCAACTTGCGCTTGTGCTGGGTGTTGTCTGCCCAGAAGAGCGCCTGCTTGATGTTGGCGTGCTTTTCTTGCGGGCTATCGATGGTCAGGCGCTGCGGTTCGCGCATCACGCGCTGCGCGAGCTGCTGGATGCGTGGCGCGAAGGTCGCGCTGAACATCATCGTCTGCTGGCGTTCGATGGTCAGCTGGTTGATCTCGGCGAGATCGTCCGAGAAGCCGAGGTCGAGCATGCGGTCGGCTTCGTCGACGACGAGGAACTTGACCTGTTCGAGCTTGATCTGCATCGAACGCTGCAGGTCGAGCAGACGGCCCGGCGTGGCGACGACGAGGTCGGCGTTCTGCAGCTTGGCAATCTGCAGTTGATAAGGCATGCCACCAACCACGCTGGCGATACGCAGGCCGCGGCAATGCCTGACCAGATCGATCGCATCGTGCGCAACTTGCTGTGCCAGTTCGCGCGTGGGGCAGAGCACCAGCGCGCCGGGTGTGGCAGGCTTGAAATTGCGCGTGTTGGTGGGATCCTTGCGCTTTGCCTTTTTCGGCGGCGCTTCGCCGCGGGCGGCGGCCTCGGCGGCAAGGCGCTGGAATTCGGCCTTGGCGGTAGCTTCGGCTTCGGCTTGGCGCTGCAGCAGGGTGTGCAGCACGGGCAGCAGGAAGGCCGCCGTCTTGCCGCTGCCGGTCTGGCTGGAAACCATCAGGTCGACGAAACGAGTGGTGCCGCCGGCATCGCCGCTGATCGTCATTGCGCGAGGGATCGCCTGTTCCTGCACGACGGTCGGCTGGGTGAAGCCGAGGTCTTCGACAGCTGCGATCAGTTCGGGCGCGAGGCCCAGCTTGACAAAGCCGTTGGGGAGCTTGGGTTGCTCGACAGCCTCGGCTTCGAGCGCCTCGAGCACGGGCGTGGTGATGGAGATGGATTCGGCTTCGCCCGAAATGGCGAAGTTGTCGGATTGCACAGGCGCGAAGTCGCCCTGCGCTTCAAAAGCGTCGGTCATTGAAAAGTCTCATACGCGAGCGCTGCCGTAGGCGGCGCCCCGTCGGGTGGTGAAAAACATCAACCATCCAACGACGTTCAGCTTCGACTTTCGTCGCGGCTGCGGCCCATTCAGTCGGGCGCGATGTGCAAGATAGGGAGATGCAGGAAAACGCTGTCTGAACCCCTGGGTACTCAACAGCGAAGCCCGTGATTATTGCACGGCTCCGGGTTTTTACCTAATCCTGGATGCGAAGGAAGGTCTCGCGGTAATGCGCAAGTTCCTCGATCGATTCATGGACGTCGGCGAGCGCCGTGTGGGCTTGTTGCTTCTTGAACGCGTTGTAGGCGGCCGGTTTCCACCGCTTGGCAAGCTCCTTGAGCGTGCTGACGTCCAGGTTGCGGTAATGGAAGTAGGCCTCCAGCTTGGGCATGTACTTGACCAGGAAGCGGCGATCCTGCCCGATGGTGTTGCCACACATCGGCGAACCGCTCTTCGGGATGTAGCGAGAGATGAACTGGATCAGTTGTTGCTCGGCCGCTGTTTCGTCGAGCTTGGAGGCCTTGACCTTGTCGATCAGTCCGCTGCGACCGTGCGTGCCCTTGTTCCAGGAATCCATGCCGTCCAGCACTTCATCGCTCTGATGGATGACGAGGACGGGGCCGTCGATCCGCGGCGTGAGGTCGGGGCCTGTGACGACTACGGCAATCTCGAGCAGCCGCTCCCTTTCGGGGTCAAGGCCGCTCATTTCGCAGTCCAGCCAGACGAGGTTCTGGTCGCTCTTCTTGAGCATGGCCGCGGACGCAGCCGGTTCGATGGATTCGGGCATCCGCCGATTGTCGTCGATGCCCCTTCAGGCGACCGGCCCGCAGGCGAGCAGAGGGCCTGCGGGCTAAACTCGACCGTCATGCCTACCACCTCGTCCGCCCCCCTTGCCTTCACCCTGGCCTTCGCCGTGGCGCTGGTCGTCGGGCTGGTCGTGAAGTTCTGGCTTGCCACACGACAGGTGCGGCACGTTGCGCGCCATCGCAACGCGGTTCCGGAGGCCTTCGCGCAGGCGATCGCGCTGGAGGCCCACCAGAAGGCGGCGGACTACACGATCGCGAAAACGCGACTGGGGGTGCTCGAGATGGCGTGGGGCGCCGCCGTGCTTCTTGGCTGGACGCTGCTCGGCGGACTCGACCTGCTCAACAAGGCACTGCTCGCCTGGATGGACGGCGGCATGCTGCAGCAGTTGGCACTGCTCGCCGCTTTCGCGCTGATCGGCGGACTTCTCGAGCTGCCCTTCACGCTGTGGCAGACCTTTCGGCTCGAAGAGCGTTTCGGATTCAACAAGATGACCTGGCGGCTATGGTTCGCAGACGCGATCAAGGGCCTGGTTCTGGGTGCAGTGATCGGCCTGCCGATCGCCGCGCTCATCCTCTGGCTCATGAGTGCGGCCGGCGCGCTATGGTGGCTCTGGGCCTGGGGCGTGTGGATGGCATTCAACCTGCTGCTGATGCTTGTCTATCCGACTTTCATCGCCCCGATCTTCAACAAATTCCAGCCGCTGGACGATGCCGCTCTCAAAGCCCGCGTGACTGCGCTGATGCAACGCTGTGGCTTTGCGGCCAAGGGACTGTTCGTGATGGACGGCAGCACGCGCAGTGCGCATGCCAACGCCTATTTCACCGGCTTCGGCGCCAGCAAGCGCGTGGTTTTCTACGACACACTGCTGCGCCAACTCAATGCCGGAGAGGTCGAGGCCGTGCTCGCACATGAGCTGGGTCACTTCAAGCACCGGCACGTCGTGAAACGCATGGCAGCCATGTTCGCGCTGAGTCTGGCGGGCTTCGCCCTACTGGGCTGGCTGTCCGTGCACACATGGTTCTTTGTCGGGCTGGGTGTGCAACCCAATATGTCGGCGCCCAACAGTGCGCTCGCCATCCTCCTCTTCATGCTCGCCGTGCCCGTGTTCGGGTTCTTCGTGGCGCCGCTGCCGGTGCTGATCAGCCGACGACACGAGTTCGAGGCAGATGCCTACGCGGTCGCCCAAACCAGCGGCGCCGACCTGTCCGCTGCGCTGCTCAAGCTTTATCAGGACAACGCTTCGACGCTCACGCCCGATCCGGTGTTCGTCAAGTTCTACTACTCGCACCCACCCGCGTCCGAACGCCTCGCGCGCATGGCCGGGGCAACCTGAAAGCCGACGATGAGCAGCATGTTGACATTCAAAGACTGGAAGTCCCACCCACGACGCGCCATGAGCGCCACGGAAATCGTGGCAAGCCTGGCACGTCTCGAAGGCTGGAAGTTGGCAGGCGACGGCGCGAACGTCGCGATCGAAAAAACCTTCACCTTCGCGAACTATTTCGAGACCATCGCTTTCGTGAACGCACTCGTCCTGGTGGCGCACAAGCAGGATCACCACCCGGATCTCTCGGTGTACTACGACCGCTGCGTCGTGCGATTCAATACACACGACGTGGGCGGCATCTCGGCGACGGACTTCGAGTGCGCATCGCAGGCCGACGCACTGCTTGCAAACTGAGCCGCCCATGGAACGCATCCTTGGCTAAGCAGCGCGCCGGCACGAACGGCGCGGCACTGCGCGACGGACTTGTTGTCGCCGGTCACGGCCGCCACTGCATTGTCGAAACGCCGGAAGGCGAGCGCGTCATCTGCCACCCGCGCGGCAAAAAGAGCCAGGCCGTCGTCGGCGATCGCGTTCTGTGGCAGGCGAGCCAGGACGAAGGCACGATCGAAAAGGTGCTGCCGCGCAAGAATCTCTTCTATCGACAGGACGAGATCCGGACCAAGTCGTTCGCGGCCAATCTCGACCAAGTGTTGATCCTCATCGCCGCGGAACCCGAATTCTCCGAGACCCAGTTGACGCGCGCATTGATAGCCGCCGGGGCTGAACGCATCACGCCGCTGATCGCGCTCAACAAGAGCGACCTGAAGGCACCTTTCGAGCGCGCGTGGAACCGACTCGCCCCTTACCGGCGCATGCACTACCAAGTGCTGCCGCTGGCTCTCACAGCTTCGGGCGATACCGATCGCGCCACACTGACGACACTGCTGACCGGCAAGACCACGCTGGTGCTGGGCCCCTCCGGCGCCGGCAAAAGCACGATGATCAATTTGCTGGTGCCCGGCGCCACGGTCCTGACAGGCGAGATCTCGCAGGCTCTCAACTCGGGCAAGCACACGACGACCAGCACGACGTGGTACTGGATGGACAAGGCGAGCAGCACCGCGTTGATTGACTCGCCGGGCTTCCAGGAATTCGGCCTGCATCACATCGAACCGATGCAACTCGCGCATCTGATGCCCGACATCGCCGAGCATGCGACCGACTGCAAGTTCTACAACTGCACGCACCTGCACGAACCGGGTTGCGGCGTGATCGGGCAGTTGGATTCGGCCTCGCACCCGGGCGCCATCAGTGCGTCCCGCTACCGCATCTACGGCGAGTTGTTCGCCGAACTCAGTCAGACGCGCTACTGAGCGCCGAGGATGGCAGCCAGCGCATCGACCAGTGCCGAGCACTGATCACGCGTTCCGACGGTGATGCGCAGATACTGCGCGATTCGCGGTTGGCGAAAGTGGCGCACTAGAACCGCTCTTTCGCGCAACGACGCGGCAAGACCGCCGGCATCAAGTGCAGGGTGCCGCACGAACAGGAAATTGGCCTGGGACGGCAGCACCTCGAAGCCCAGGTCTTCCAGTTGCAGCACCAGCCCTTCGCGAGTGTCGATCACGTCATTGCGGGTCCGCTCGAACCACGCTTGTTCCTCGATGGCTGCCACGGCACCGGCCGACGCGAGACGGTCGATCGGATAGGAGTTGAAGCTGTTCTTGACGCGCTGAAGCCCATCGACGAGATGCGCCTGACCGCAGGCAAAGCCGACCCGCAAACCGGCGAGCGAGCGCGACTTGGAGAGCGTCTGCACGACGAGCAGGTTCGGATAGCGGTCGATCAAGGGAAGCGCGCTTTCGCCGCCGAAATCGACATACGCCTCGTCCACCAGCACCACGCGACCCGGGCACGCCTGAAGCAGCGCCTCGATGCGAGCGAGCGGCAATCCGATGCCGGTCGGCGCGTTCGGATTGGCGATGACGATGCCCGCGCAGCCGCCCGCAGCACGCGCAACCAGTGCCTCGGCATCGATGCGCAGACCCTCGTCAACGGGCGGGAGTTCGCATGCGATCCCGTAGAGCTGCGCGTAGACACGGTAGAAGCTGTAGGTGATGTCCGGGATCAGAAGGGGTTCGGCCTGCTGAAAAAACGCGAAGAACGCGTGGGCCAAAACCTCATCGGAGCCATTGCCCACAAAGACTTGCGAAGCATCCAGCCCATGCCGTGCGGCAAGGGCCTCGCGCAACACCGTCGATTCGGGGTCGGGGTAGCGCTCGAGACCGCTTTCCGCCGCGCTTTGGATGGCATGGATCACGTGCGGCGACGGCGGATAGGGATTCTCGTTGGTGTTGAGCTTGACGAGATTGGCGATACGCGGCTGCTCGCCAGGCACATAGGGTTCGAGCGCCTCGATGCGCGGGCTCCAGAAGATCGGGGATTTCGACACGATCGCGCCCTCTTGAGGCTCAGCCCAGCAAGCGCGCCAAGGTGAGCAGCGCCAGTAGAACCATCCACATCACGACCGATCGCCAGACAAGACCGACGACGCTGCGCAGGTGTGCCGGCTCGGGCTCGCGTCCCGGAGTACTGCCGCTGTCCGGGATCTGGCCGTCGGCGAACGAATCTCCGGCTTGCGCGCGCGGCAATGGATCGGTCATCGGCACGGCGCTCAACGTACCCCCACCGAGCCGCACGTTGACCGCACCGGATGTCGCGGCAAGGATGACGCCGTCGTTCCGGTTCGGAAAACGGCGAGCGTCGTTGCGCCAACAGTCGATGGCCTCTTCAAAGCTACCCACGACCGCAAAGCCCAGGGCCGTGATTCGGGCAGGCAGCCAGTCGATCAGTCCCCAGGCGCGCTCCGCGGCTTGCTGAACCCAGATGCTGGAAGGTTGCGTCGATGCGCCGCTCTTGTGCGCCCAATAGCGCGCGACGAATTCGCTCATCCGGTAGAACACCGCCCCGGCAGGACCGAGCCCCACCGCCGCGAGGATCGAGAACCACGCAAGCACGCCAAAGACGTGCCGATGCGCGGCGATCACTGAGTGCTCGATCACGTGTCGCACGATTTCGCTGCGCGGCAGGTTGACGGCGTCGACATGCTGCCAATGCGCGAGCAACGAGCGCGCCAACGGTTCGTCGCCCTCGTCGAGGGCATCGCGAATGCCGGTGAAATGATGGCTGAACTGTCGGAATCCCAAGGTGACGTACAGGATCGCAATGCTCCACAAGACCGCAAAGGGCAGCCCTATCGTCAGAATCAGAAGCCAATGCACGGCCAGCGCAAGCACGGTCGGCACGAACACCGCAAGGGACCAAGCCACCCAGCCGTGATTTGGCTTGCCGGCGTCGAAATTGCGGCTGGTCCAGCGCGTCCATGCAAGCACGCCGCCATAGATGGGGTTGTGGTACGCCAACGGACGCACCTGCTCGATCAGCAACGCGCACAGGATCGCAAAGAAGCTCATTCGTCGATGATACGAGAGCCTTTGCGGGATCCCATGGGCCGCTCAGGCAGAGAGAAAACGGTAGAGATTGCGCAGCATGCCTGCCGTCGCGCCCCACACGAAGCGCTCCTGGTCGCCATCCTGATATGGCATCGAAATCCATTCGCGCGACTTGAGGTCGTTGCCGGTCATGCTGTGATGACGGTGGTTTGCCGGATTCATCAGAAACGAGAATGGCACTTCGAAGGCCTCTGCGACTTCGTAAGGATTGATCGTCAGCTCGAAATCCGGCCGGACGAGCGCGACGACCGGCGTGACGATGAACGACGTGATGGTCGTGTAGGTCGGCAGATTGCCCAACACTTCGATGTACTCGGCCGACAGACCGACCTCTTCCCAAGCTTCGCGAAGCGCAGCGGCGGCAATGTTGGCATCCTCTGGATCAACCCGGCCGCCAGGAAATGCCACCTGTCCCGAATGGTTCGTCAGGCCCGCAGAGCGTTCGGTCAGCAGGACGGTGGGCGTATCCCGCATCACAACGGGCACGAGCACGGCCGCTTGGGCGGGCGGCCGGTCCATCATCCGGGGTTCGCGCCGCAGTTCGGGAGTCCATGCAGGCCGTGCGGCAAAGCGCGCACGCAATGCGCGGGCGCTGAGCTGATCAGGCGACACCGCCGGCAAATCGGCATCAACGAAGGTCACCGGCACCTCGCGCGGGTCGAACGACGGCAGAACCGGCGGGAGCACGGCATTGATCGTTTCGACGGGAGAAGCGCGCATGGCCGATGGGAGAGTGGTCAAGTGAATGGACTTGGTAAGTTAAACGCAAAAACGGTGCAAACGTGGGACACGGCACCACAACAAAAATCACGAATACCCCGCTCGAGCGGTGGACCAATGCAAAAAGCCGCCTCGAACGGCGGCTTTTTGCATGACATGGTGTACCTATTATTGGGCGGCCGTGGCTGCCGACTTGCCCGGCAACTTTTCCTTGATGCGAGCCGAGCGGCCGCTGCGATCACGGAGGTAGTACAGCTTGGCACGGCGCACATCGCCGCGACGCTTGACTTCGATGCCGGCGATCAGCGGGCTGTAGGTCTGGAATGTACGCTCCACGCCTTCGCCGCTGGAGATCTTGCGAACGGTAAAGCCGCTGTTGAGGCCGCGATTGCGCTTGGCGATCACGACGCCTTCGTAGGCCTGTACGCGCTTGCGGGTGCCTTCGACGACGTTCACGCTGACGATGACCGTGTCACCGGGCATGAATTCGGGGATCTTCTTGCCGAGACGGGCGATTTCTTCCTGCTCGAGGGTCTGGATGAGGTTCATGATTTCCTGATGTCGATCATGTCCGCGCTACACAAAAGGCACCTTCGGATGAAGGAGCGGCCGGGCAGAGGATCGGGGAACCGAAGATTATAGCTTTTTTTGGAGGGCTATCTCATCCGACTTGCTAAGGCGGCCCGCGCGCCGTGCGGCATCGATGAGATCAGGACGTTTCTGAAGCGTGATCGCCAGCCGCTGATCGCGGCGCCAACGTTCGATCTGAAGGTGATGCCCCGACATGAGGACCGCTGGCACTCCCTCCCCATTCCACAACTCGGGCCGAGTGAAGTGCGGGCAATCGAGCAATCCGTCGAGGGCGGGATTGAAGCTGTCCTGAACGTGGCTGGCCTCGTCGCCCAGCACACCAGGTTGCAACCTGGCCACGGCATCCAGAAGCGCCATGGCGGCAATCTCGCCGCCCGACAGCACGAAATCGCCCAGACTGATCTGATGCGTGACCCTTGCATCGATGAAACGCTGATCGATGCCCTCGTAGCGACCGCAGACCAGAATTGCGCCATTGCCGACCGACCAGCTTTCGACCGCTTCATGGCGCAACGTTTCACCAATGGGTGAGAACAGTATGACTGGCGCTGCTGCGCCGCGCGATGACAGGGCGGCATCCAGGCAAGCCGACAACGGCTGCGCCATCATGACCATGCCAGGTCCGCCGCCGAATGGCCGGTCGTCGACGCGCCGGTAGTTCCCTTCGGCGAAGTCACGCGGATTCCAAAAGACGACCTCGACCTGCTTCGACTCGTAGGCGCGACGGGTGACGCCGCTCGAGAGAAGCGGCGTGAACAACTCCGGGAACAAAGTGATGATGTCGAAGCGCATGACGGCGCCAACCCGGACCGGTCAGTAGTCCGGCTGCCAGTCGACCGTGATCAGCCGACCCGCCAGGTCCACCTTGTCGACGAAGGCCGATACAAAAGGAACCATGCGCTCGACCGGCTTGCCGTCTTCTTCGGCAGCTAGGACCAACGTGGTCTGCGGGCCGGTGGCGAGCAATTCGCGCACCTTACCTAGTGCGATGCCTTCGCGATTCACGACGGCGAGCCCTATGAGATCGACCCAGTAGTACTCGTCATCGCCGGCAGTCGGAAAACTTGAACGAGGTACGAAAACACGCGCGCCGCGCAGTGCTTCGGCCGCATTGCGGTCCGGAACCTCAGTGGACGAGGCGACGATGCAATCGGAATGTTCCTTGGCCTCGCGGATCGCGAGCCGGAATGCGTGGCCAGCCGCAGCGCCCGGGGGCTGCAGGAACCAGCGCTTGGATGAAAAAAGCGCCTCGGGTTGGGCGCTGTGGGGCAGAACCTTGAACCAGCCCTTGATGCCCCAGGCATCGACGATGCGCGCCACTTCGATTGCATCCGCCGGAAGGTCGGCGGCCTCGAGGGTGGGCAGCATCGCGTGCCAGCGGCTTAGGCTGCTGCCTTGGGCACGGCTGCGGCCGCTTGCTTGATCAGACGGGTGACCGTGGGCGAAGCTTGCGCGCCAACGCTCTTCCAGTAGGTCAGGCGATCCTGAGCGATGCGGATGCTTTCTTCATTTTCCTTGGCGATCGGGTTGTAGAAACCCAGGCGCTCGATGAATCGGCCATCGCGACGGACACGCTTGTCCGACACGACGATGTTGAAGAACGGACGACCTTTGGAGCCGCCGCGGGAGAGTCGAATAACGACCATGATTTATCCTTCGGGTGGTGCGACGAACCCGACTGGGCCCGCCCACAATGTTCTTCCAGCGTCGAGACACGCGACATGGCCACCCGGCCAGCGACACGCTGAAAAGCCCACGATTATAGCCCGGACCCACTTTTTTCTACACCTCGGCCCTGCCGGGAGTTGCTGTATGACGACCATCCGCCCCAGTTGCGACGAAGACGTCGCCGCCATCACCGCCATCTATGCGCATCACGTTCTGCACGGGACGGGTACCTTCGAAACCGAGCCACCGAGTCCTGCCGACATGGCCGCACGACGCGCCGATGTCCTGTCGAAGAACCTTCCCTACCTCGTTGCGGAGCAAGACGACGAAATTCTGGGCTTCGCCTATTGCAACTGGTTCAAGCCACGTCCTGCCTATCGCTTTTCGGCCGAGGACTCGATTTACCTCGCAAACAGTGCGCGGGGCCAGGGCCTCGGCGCGAAGCTGTTGGCGGCGCTCTGTGAGGCGACAGAAGCGGTCGGTGTGCGCAAGTTGATCGCGGTCATCGGCGACTCGGCCAATGCCGGCTCCATTGGCGTGCATCGCGCGCAAGGCTTCAGCCATGTTGGCGTCTTGAAGGACTGCGGGTGGAAATTCGGCGAATGGCGGGATGTCGTGCTCATGGAAAAGGTCCTGGGTGAAGGCAGCTCAACAAGGCCGGAGCAATGAAAAACAAGACGGTGGCGGCGTGGCTGGCCTTCCTGGGCGGCCCCTTGGGCCTGCATTGCTTCTATCTCCGCGGCCCATCGAGCATCCTGGGTTGGCTGCTCCCGATTCCTACAGCCCTCGGCCTGTACGGAGTCGAGCGCGTGCGGACATACGGCCTTGACGACGCCTGGAGTTGGCTGCTGATCCCCCTGCTGGGATTCACGATCTCCGGATGTGCGCTGACCGCCATCGTGTATGGCCTGATGACGCCCGAAAAGTGGAATGCTCGCTACAACGCGAAGCTTTCCACCGACTCGGCACCTGCGACCGGAGGCACGAACTGGCTCACCATCGGAGCCGTCGTGCTGGCATTGCTTTTCGGGAGCACCATCCTCATGGCGAGTCTGGCATTCAGTTTTCAGCGCTACTTCGAGCACGAGGTCGAAGCAGGCAGAAAGATTTCGCAGTAGGACCCGAGCCTCAGAACACCTGGATACCGATCCAGTAAGCGATTGCCGCCACAAAGGCCGCCGCCGGGATCGTGAATATCCAGGCCCAGACGATGTTGCCGGCCACGCCCCAACGCACCGCGCTGGCGCGCTGCGCCGAGCCCACGCCGACGATCGCGCCAGTGATGGTGTGAGTGGTCGATACCGGAATGCCGAGCGCGGTCGCCAGGAAGAGCGTCAGCGCTCCGCCGGTTTCGGCGCAAAAGCCGCCGACAGGCTTGAGCTTGGTGATCTTCTGGCCCATGGTCTTGACGATGCGCCAGCCGCCGAACATCGTGCCTAGCGAAATGGCTGCATAGCAGGCCACGATCGTCCATGTAGGCGGGAGTTCGGCATCCGCGGCCGCGTAGCCGGTCGCGATCAACAGCATCCAGATGATGCCGATGGTCTTTTGTGCGTCATTGCCGCCGTGACCCAGACTGTAGGCACCGGCCGAGATCAATTGCAAACGCCTGAACCACCGGTCCACGCGCGAAGGCGTGGACCGCCTGAACGCCCAGGCCACCACGATCATCATGAACGAGCCGAGCAGGAACCCGAGCAGCGGCGAAACGAAGATGAATGCCACGGTCTTCCAGATGCCCGAGGCGATCAGCGCACCTGAGCCTGCCTTGGCGATGACTGCGCCCACAATGCCGCCGATGAGTGCGTGCGACGAGCTGCTGGGAATACCGTAGTACCAGGTGACGAGGTTCCAGCTGATGGCGCCGACCAGCGAGCCGAAGACGACGTGCACATCCACGACGCCCGGCTGCACGATGCCTTTGCCGATCGTTGCCGCCACGCTCAGGTGGAACACGAAGATCGCGATCAGGTTGAAAAAAGCCGCAAACACCACAGCCTGACCTGGCTTGAGCACACCTGTCGAAACGACTGTGGCGATCGAGTTCGCCGCGTCGTGGAATCCATTCATGAAATCGAAGGCGATGGCCAGAACGACCAGCACCACTACCACCCAGAGGGCGACCTGAACCGTTGCCATTCGAAGCCCGCGGTTTCAGGAATTTTCGAGGACGATGCCCTCGATCACGTTGGCGACGTCTTCGCACTTGTCGGTGATCGTTTCGAGCAATTCGTAGATGGCCTTGAGCTTGATGACCTCGCGCACATCGGGCTCTTCGCGGAAGAGTTTGCTCATCGCGCTGCGCATCACGCGGTCGGCGTCCGATTCGAGACGATCGATTTCCTCGCAGGTCTTGAGTGTGGCTTCAGCAGTCGCCGGATCCGTAATCCTGCCCAGGAACTTCACGGCGTCCTTCACCCTTTCGCAGCACTTGACACTCAGCGCAGTCAGGCGCGTGATTTCTTCCGTCATGTGGCGAACGTCGTAGAGTGCCATGGTCTCGGCGGAATCCTGGATCAGGTCGGCCACATCGTCCATCGTGTTGATCAGCTTGTGGATCTGCTCACGGTCGATCGGCGTGATGAAGGTCTTGTGGATCAGCCGGTTGACATCGTGCGTGACGCGGTCGGCGGCGCGCTCGGCGTTGTCGACGTCACGGTTGTATTGCTCGCGCAGGTGCAGGTCGCCGTAGTTCGCCACGAGTTGCTCGAATGCGCGCGCGGCTTCGACAATGCGGTCGGCATGCTGGTTGAACATCTCGAAAAAATTCCCCTCGCGGGGCAGCAGCTTGCCGAACATGGCGGTCTCCTGGGTTCGCGGCCGCCACAGCACATTTGTGTGACGCCATCGTGAAAAAATCCGCGCAAGTGTACTGGGCAGCCCGGGCGCAGGGGTCAGAGGCGTTCGATCTGCTGGTCGGCGACTCGTTGGATCTGGGCCGCCGTGACAAGGACCGGCGCGATTTCTGCCAGAGGCAACAAAACGAATGCACGCTCCGTCATCCGGGGATGGGGGAGCGTGAGCGTCGCTGTATTCATGACGACCTCGCCATGGCAAAGCAAGTCAAGATCGAGGGTGCGCGGCGCATTCCGGAACGGTCGCTCACGGCCCGCGCCGGCTTCGAGACGGTGGAGTTCTTCCAACAGGGCCTGTGGTTCCAAACGTGTATCGAGTTCAACGACGGCGTTGATGAAGTCCGGCCCCGACGCATCGACGGGCGCGCTCCTGTAGAGCGACGAGCGTGCAGTCACCCGCGTCTGGAGCAACCCGTCCAGGTCCGACATGGCGCGCAACACGGCCGCGCGCGCATCGCCAAGGTTGGCGCCGATCGCGACATAGGCGCGGCCTTTCATTCCACGGTTGCGCCGCCTGCTTCGCCACCGCTGCGCGGCTTGCGCCGACGCCGGCGCTTGCGTGGCGCCGTGGCAACTTCGCCATCGGGCGGTAACGCGGAATCGACTTCGGCAGCCGGTGAAGCCGCTTGCCGTCCGGGGCCCGTGCCGCCTGGCGTTCGCGCGGGAACGCGCTGCCGAGTCTTCTTGTGCTGCTCGTCGCGGACCTGGTCCATCAGGTCCTGCCGCCGCAGGTCATCGGCCGTGCTGAACTCCTGCCACCACTCGGCGATCGCTTCGCCGACTTCGCCAATGTCTGCGCGCAGCCGCATGAAGTCGAATGCCGCACGAAATCGAGCCTGCTCGACCAGGCTGTACGGCGTGGCGCCGATGCGCTTGTCGAAGCGCGGCTGCATCATCCAGATTTCGCGCATGTCGGCGGCGAGCTTGCCACGTCCTGAGACGTCACCGATGCGCGCATTGAAGACATCGTCGATCGCGTCCTGCAAGGCGGGGAATGGCGGTTGAGGACGCTGCCCATGCCGGCCCTGCTGACGCTGCGCCCAGCCGTCGCGGACGTCGGCCCAAAGCACGCATGCGAGCAGGAAGCTCGGCGCCACGGGCTTGCCTTCGCCCACACGGCGATCGGTGTCCTGCAACGCCGCTTTCAC
Source organism: Variovorax sp. 10L426 (assembly GCF_056395305.1). Lineage (NCBI taxonomy): Bacteria > Pseudomonadati > Pseudomonadota > Betaproteobacteria > Burkholderiales > Comamonadaceae > Variovorax > Variovorax sp. 10L426. Next base: position 109,393 of record NZ_JBFTJF010000008.1, read on the forward strand.
GAATGGCTGGTCGGCGCGTTCCACAACCACGTCGAGCAGCGGATAGATGCCTGTCGAAAGGTCGAGCGCACGAAGCTGCGCGATGGTCGCGACCGCATGCCCCGTTTGCAGCAATTTGAGCATTTCATCGAACAAGCGGCTTTGGGGCACGTCCGCCAGGAGGCGGCTCGACTCGACGAGCGGCGCGGCGGACTTGGGTTCGAGCTTGAAGCCGAGCGCGGCCAGCTTGGCGGAGAAGCGAATCGCACGAATGATGCGCACCGGGTCCTCGCGGTAGCGCGTGATCGGATCGCCGATCATGCGCAGCGTGAGCTTCTTCGCGTCCTTGATGCCATTGTGATAGTCGACCACGATCTGGCTGGCCGGGTCGTAGTACATCGCGTTGACGGTGAAATCGCGCCGTGCAGCGTCTTCTTCTTGCGGGCCCCAGACGTTGTCACGCAACACGCGGCCGCTGGCGTCCACGGCGTGCTTCATGCCGGCGAGTTCGCCCTTGCTGGTGCGCTCGTTGCCCGCTACCTGCTCGGCGCCCGCGCTGTCCATGTAGGCGCGGAAGGTCGAGACCTCGATCACTTCGTGCTCGCGGCCGCGGCCGTACACCACGTGCACGATACGAAACCGCCGCCCGATGATGAAAGCGCGACGGAACAGGCTCTTGACCTGCTCGGGCGTGGCATTGGTCGCGACATCGAAGTCCTTCGGCCGCAAGCCCAGCAGCAGGTCGCGAACCGCTCCGCCGACCACGTAGGCCTCGAAACCGGCTTCCTGAAGGGTCGTGACGACGTTCTTGGCCCGCTCATCGACGAGGGCCGGATCGATGCCGTGCACCGAGGCGGCCACCTCCTGGCGCTTGCCGAAACGGGCCTTGCCGGTGGATGAGCCGCCGCCGGATTTGCCGAGGAGTTTGTCGATGAATTTCTTGATCATTGGAAGGAAGGGTTCGGCGCGCGAAGCGCCTCATTCATTTTCGAGCATCGACCGGATCAACGGAATCGTGATCGCGCGCTGGGTTTGCAGGGCGTAGCCGTCGAGCTGCGTGAGCAGTTCCATCAGGCTTCCGAGGTCTCGGCTGAACCGATGCAGCATGTAGTCGAGCACTTCGTCCGACAACATCACGCCGCGGCTGTCCGCGGCCTTCCGCAGTACGGCACGACGCTCAGCTTCGCTCAGGACCTGCAAGTGGAACACATGGCCCCAGCCGAGGCGCGTGCGCAGATCCTCGCGCAAGGGCAGGTCGGCCGGCGGCACTGCACCCGCCGCCACGACGCCACGCTGGAGGCTCTGCGCGTTGACGAACCAGTTGAACGCCGCGTGCTGCTGCACCGCTGTGTAGAGATGCACTTCATCCAGCACCACCGCGCCCCAACGCTCGTCAAATTCGGGAGGATCGGTCACGCCCGCATGGAGCCAGCCGGCGCTGGCGCCCTGGTCCTTCAACGCTGCCCGGACGGCTTCGAGCAGGTGTGTCTTGCCACTGCCGCTGTCGCCCCACAGATAAGTCGGCACCGGCGAATGGAGCGTCGGGACGTGCGCGTCGCCCACCCATAGCGTCAAATGCCGCAACGCCGGTTCGTTCGGCCCGGCGAAGAAGCCGGCCAGCGTCGGACCGGTCGCGATGCCGATGTCGAGCGCGAGCTGCTTCATGCCGCGACTGCCGCGAGCGGTTGAGGTGGCGCGTAGGACGCGAAAAAAAGATTCATAGGACAGGGCAGAGCGCCGCGCGACTGCCGGAAGGCGCCCACCCCTTTCCGGGAGGGGTGGCGCAAATACACGGAGACACGGAGTGACCAGCCCGGGAGAGGGTCAATGAGCGCCCTTAAAATCGTGGCGAATTCTATCGGCCCGACCGCATCGGTCGCCGGCGTCATTCTCCTCTTCCTTCCGCCTCCCCTCCCTCAGCCCGGCCCAGCCCATGAACTCCAACTCCTCCTCTCCGCTCAGCTACAAGGATGCCGGCGTCGACATCGACGCCGGCGATGCGCTGGTCGACCGCATCAAGCCGCTCGCCAGGAAGACGATGCGCGAAGGCGTGCTGGCCGGCATCGGCGGCTTCGGCGCCCTGTTCGAAGTGCCCAAGCGCTACAAGGAGCCTGTCCTCGTGAGCGGCACCGACGGCGTGGGCACCAAGCTCAAGCTCGCCTTCGAATGGAACATGCACGACACCGTCGGCATCGATCTCGTGGCGATGAGCGTGAACGACGTGCTCGTCCAGGGGGCTGAGCCCCTCTTCTTCCTCGACTATTTCGCCTGCGGCAAGCTTGACGTCGACACGGCGGCTGCAGTGGTCGGCGGCATCGCCCGCGGCTGCGAACTCAGCGGCTGCGCCTTGATCGGTGGCGAGACGGCTGAAATGCCCGGCATGTATCCCGCTGGTGAGTACGACCTCGCAGGATTCGCTGTCGGCGCGGTCGAGAAATCGCTGATCCTCACCGGCCAGAACGTGAAGCCGGGCGATGTGGTGCTGGGTCTGGCATCGGCCGGCGTGCACTCCAATGGCTTCAGTCTGGTGCGCAAGGTCATCGAACGCGCGGGCAACGCGCTGCCCGCTACGCTCGACGGCAAGCCGTTCCGCGAGGCTGTCATGGCGCCGACGCGGCTCTACGTGAAGCCGGTGCTGGCAGCGCTCGCCAAGCATCCGATCAAGGCGCTGGCGCACATCACGGGCGGCGGCCTGCTCGAGAACATCCCCCGCGTGCTGCCCGAGGGCACCGCCGCCCACCTTCGCAAGGGCAGCTGGCCGCAGAGCGAACTCTTCGCCTGGCTGCAGAAAGTCGCCGGCATCGACGACATCGAGATGAACCGCACCTTCAACAACGGCATCGGCATGGTGGTCGTGATCGACGCTGCCGAGGCCGTAGCCTGCGCGGCGACGCTGCGCTCGGAAGGCGAGACCGTGCACGAGATCGGCGTGATCGCCGAGCGTGGGTCCGGCGCGCCCGTCGTCGTCGCCTGAGCAACCCTGCGCCGCGTGAGCGAGTCCACACCCGTCCCTTCGCGCGCGCTGATCGCGTCCAGCTACCTGCTGATTGCCGGGGCCCTGCTGTTGGTCATGTGGCAGGGCTTGCTGCCCGGCCTGCTGTGCGTCTGCATCGGCTTCCTGGGCACTCGATGGATCGCCCGCCTGCTGGACGCAACACTTCGAGGCTCCCGACGACTGAGTGCGAACGATCCGGCTTGGTCCATGACCCCGCAGTTTCCCCGTGTTGCCGCGGCGACCTTGGTGATGCTGGCGCCGATCGGCCTGCTGACGCTCGGGTTCGCGGAGGCTCGAGAATTCGTTCTGAACGCGCCTGAGCAATACCAGGAACTTCTCGACTTCATCGCCCGCACGGTGCTGGAGTTGCGGCTCAAGTTGCCCGCCATCGCCGCCTATCTCCCTGAAGGCTCTGCGGAGGTGCAACGTGTCATCGCCGGCTACCTGCGCGCCCAAGCCGGCTCGCTCGCGCTGACCGGTCGTGCGTGGCTGGGCGGCGTGCTGTTCGCGTACGTCGGCCTGATCGTCGGCTCATTGGCCGCCATTGCCAATCAACCTCCTTCGAACCGCCCGCTGGCCCGGCAACTCAGACATCGCATCGTCCTGTTCGGCGAAGCGTTCGGACAGATCGTCGCCGCGCAGTTCTGGATTGCGGCCTTCAATACCTTCCTCACGGCCATATTTCTGCTGTTCCTGCTACCGCTTTGGAAGATGGAGTTGCCCTACACCCCGGCGCTCATCACCCTCACCTTCGTCGCCGGGCTGGTGCCGATCGTCGGCAATCTCATCTGCAACACCGTCATCACGCTGGTGGGGCTTTCGGTTTCGCCGTTCGTGGCGCTGGCTTGCCTTGCGTTCCTGATCCTGATCCACAAGGCCGAATACCTTATCAACGCCAAGGTGGTCGGAAGCCGCACGCAAATGTCGGTCTGGGAGTTGCTGGCCGTCATGTTCGTGGCCGAAGCGGTTTTTGGTCCAGCGGGTCTGGTGGCGGCTCCGCTGTTTTACGCCTATCTCAAGAAAGAACTGAAGGCGGCCAGGCTCGTCTAGGGCATCCAATGTCCTGAATTGATCGATTCCAGTCCGACTCGGGATGGTTGATCGCCTTCCATTGCTGGAAAATCGGTCGCATCATCCACCGACATTCGAAAGTCGCCGCCCATGAAGACCTGTCTCATAGTGATCGATGCGCAGGAATCCTTTCGCCATCGCCCGTATTTCGACGATCGCAGTCTGGCACCCTATCTGGCGGCCCAGAATGCGTTGATCGCGGGCTTCGCTGCGGTCGGGGCGCCCATCGTGCGGGTCCTCCATAGCGATGGGCCAGCCGTTTCAGACAACCCCTTCGCGCTGGAATCCGGGCAGGTGCGGCCCATCGAAGGCCTGGCTGCCTTCGAGCCCGCGGCCACATTCACCAAGGGCCGCCACAGCGCACTTGTCGGCACCGGACTCGACGTCTGGCTGACCCGGAATCGCATGGATCGCATCGTGATCAGCGGCATCCGCACCGAGCAATGCTGCGAAACGACGGCGCGCCACGCCTCGGACCTGGGCTGGCAGGTCGACTACGTTCTCGATGCCACGCTGACCTTCGACATGATTCAGCCCGATGGCAAGACGCTACCGGCGGCCGACATCAAGATGCGCACAGCCACGGTGCTCGAAGGCCGGTTCGCCACGATCTGTGGCGTAGATCAGGCGCTGGCGCGGCTGGCATGAGTCCCATCCCTCGAAGCTTGCGCGTCGCAATCCTCGCGTTCGACGACGTAGAGGCGCTGGACCTGGCGGGGCCCTACGAGGTCTTCACCACAGCCAGCCGAATGCAGCAGCGAGACACGCCAGCCAGTCCGCCTCTTTTCGAGGTGACTTGCGTCGCACGTTCCAGGGGGCCGATCCGCATGCGAGCGGGGCTTTGCGTGCTGCCCGGTCACAGTTTCGACGACGCGCCGAATCCGGATGTGTTGATCGTGCCCGGCGGCGTGGTCGATGTCGCGATGCAATGCAGCGCGACGACATGAGCCTGCACCTCGTCGCACGCCTCGCCGGCGAGCCGCTGGCACAGCGGACAGCAAGACAGATGGATTTCGCATGAACCCGGCTCGACTGACGGGCGAAGCGACGATCCGCGTCGTCTTCGCGCTGCTGCCTCAAAGCCTGGTGCTCGACTGGGCCGGTCCGGCGGAAGCGCTCCGGATCGCGAATCAGCTGCTCGTGTCCGGGGGGCAGTCGCCGCGATTTGAATTGGTGTTTGCAAGTCCACAGTCGACCTCGGCGAGTTCGGCCGGCATTACCCTGACGGGCCTGCAGCCGCTGCCTTCGGACTGGAACGGTCCATCCTGGGTGGTCCTCGTTGGCTCGCCCGGCGAAACGATCGCTGTCGACAACGAGCCGGCGCGGGCCCTTCTGCACTGGCTGCGCGGCTTGCGCCTCGAACGCGGACAACTGGAAGTCGTCACGGTGTGCGCTGGCGCCTTGCTGGCTGCCCATGCCGGCCTGTTGGCGGCCCGGCGGGCTACCACCCACCACCATCACCTCGATGAACTGCAACAGGTCGAGTCTCGTTGCGACGTCGTAGCCAATCGCGTTTTCGTGCTGGACCCGCCGATCTACAGCAGCGCGGGCGAAACGACCGGTATCGATCTGATGATTCACCGCATTGCCGAGACCTGCGGCGAACCGCTCGCGGCAAGGGTCGCCCAAACAATGGTCGTCGCGCTGCGGCGCGGGCCGAACGACCCCGAGCTCTCGCCCTTCCTGGCTTATCGCAATCATTTGCATCCCGCGCTGCATCGCGTGCAGGACGCTGTCAGCGCACAACCCCAGGCCGACTGGTCCGTGCCCCGCATGGCCGATGTTGCGCGCACCTCTCCGCGTCACCTGACCCGGCTGTTCGTGGAGCATGCCGGCGTGGCGCCACTCGAATACCTGCGGCGCCTGCGCCTTGCTACCGCGCAACTGGCACTCCAGTCTGGTGCCAACGTCACGCGTGCCGCGGAAATCTCGGGATTCGGTTCCGATACGCAGTTGCGCCGCGCATGGCGGCAGTTCGGGCGACAGGATTCGTCGCCCTCGTCCGGCAAATTCCGCGCAAGCCGCTCTGCGGCGAACTAAAGGTATCCGCAGAAGCGCAGGACATGCCCGTCGGGCTCGCGGATCGCAAATTCGCGCAAACCCCAAGGCTGAGAGGTTGGCGGCTCCAGAACCACGACGCCGCGCCTCACATAGGCGGCATGCAATCCGTCGACATCGCGCCCTACGTGGATCACGATCTCGCCGCGCCACGGCGAAGCTTCACGCCGGCCGCATTGCCAAAGGCGGATGTACACCGGGTCGCCGTAGCTTCGATCACCCTTTTTCACTCTCGCATAGCTTGGCGGTTCGCCGGCGATGAAGTCGAGTTCGAAGCCGAGCACGTCGCGGAAATAGCGGGCCGCGCGCGCCGCATCGGCCACCGGAAGCACCGGCTGGATGCCGTGAAATTCGTGCAGCGTGCCCAGATCAGCCGCAACGGGCGGTGTGGATTCCATCAGCTCTCCGCGCGTCGCAATGCGGCGACACGTTCGGCGATGGCGTCGATATCGAGCGCATCTTCGGCGTGCGCGAGATACGTCTCGAGGTCGCGCACGGCCTGCGCGCAATTGCCCTGCTCGGCATGTGCCAGCCCCCGATCCCGGTGTTCGGCCCAAGCCTCGGGAAGCAGCGCGATCAGCCGGTCTTGCACCGCGATCGCGCGCTGCCAGTCCTCCTGGGCGTGATGGATTTCCTTCAGGTTGCGCAGCATTCGTCCGATGATTTCGCGCGGCGTTGCGGGCTGAAGGTAAAGTCCCAACGGCACATCGAAGTCGCCGACCAGCCCGTTGCTGCGCTTGTAGGGTTCGAGCCGTTCGCTGAGCTCCTCGCGGGAAAGAGACTTTCCGGTGAAGGGATCGATGACCACCTGCCCTTTCGGCAAAGTGACCTTGAGCATGAAATGCCCAGGGAATCCGACGCCGCGCGCCTGCAGGCCAAGGCCGTGTGCAAGCTCCATCCACAGGACCGCGAGCGAAATCGGAATGCCGCGCCGGGTTCGCAGCACGGCATTGAGAAAGCTGTTGTCGGGGTCGTAGTAGTCGTTGACGTTGCCGCCGAAGTTCAGGTCATGAAAAAAGAACTGGTTGAGCGCCCGTAACCGCTGGAGCGGCGCCGCATCAGCCGGCAGTCGACGCTTGAGACGCGCGAGGAGTTGATCAACGTCGCCGAGCACCTGCTGCACGTCGAGTTCCGGATATTCGTCCTGGGCCAGGCTTGCTGCCGCCTCGAGCAATGGAAATTCTTCATCGCTCTTGACAAGCGAATCGAAATACTCGAGAGCGGTGGGCGCCGAGAAGCTGAACGTCATGTGGCTTTGTAGAGGAGCGGGCGGGGACCGTCAAGGCGTGCCGTTCAGTGCCGCACGAAACTGCGCAGCTTGACGCCGACGACCGCGAGAACCGCGAAATAGAGCACGGCGCCGCCCGCAATCAACGCCGCCAGCAGCCCGATGCGTTGCAGACGCTCCGAACGCATACCGATCCAATCGAAATGCTGCGCACCCCAGATCAGCAGGGCGGAGAGCACCGCCGTGCCGATCAAAACCTGCAATAGGAACTTGCCCCAGCCCGGCTCGGGTTTGTAACTGCCGCGCCGGATCAATCCGATCAGCAGCCAGACCGCATTGACGAGCGCTCCAATGCCGATCGTGAGGGTGAGCGCCGCGTGCTGCAGCACCGGCACCAGCAAGAAGTTCAGAGCCTGTGTGAGGACCAGCACACTGACCGCGATCAACATCGGCGTGCGCATGTCATGCTTCGCGTAGTAACCGGGCGCCAGGACCTTGATCGCTACCAGGCCCATCAGGCCGACGCCATAGCCCATGAGCGCGACAGTCGTACGCTGGACATCGGTTTCGCCGAATGCACCGTTGTGGAAGAGCACGGCAACCAGCGGCTGCGAGAAAACCAGCAACGCCAGCGCGCACGGCGCCGACAGCAGGACCACCAGGCGCAGACCCCAATCCAGCATCGACGAATAGCGCGCGTCGTCCTTGGCGGCACGGGCGCCAGCGAGCTGCGGCATCAGAACCACGCCAAGGGCCACGCCCAGCATGGCGGTGGGAAACTCCATCAGGCGATCGGCATTGGTGACCCAGGTGACGCTGCCAGTCGCGAGGTGCGACGCGATCTGCGTATTGATGAGCAACGAAATCTGCGCCACGCTGACACCGATCAGCGCAGGGAGCATCAGCTTGGTGATTTTCCGTGTCGTCGGGTCATTCCACGAAGCACGAATCGCGCTGGCGCTGGCGCCGATCCGCGGCATCATGCCGAGGCCGCGCAATGCGGGAATCTGGAGCGCGAGCTGCAACGCGCCGCCGACCATCACGCCGACGCACTGGGCGTAGATCGGCTCGATGCCGTGCCGGCTAAACAAGGGCGCGCCAACGACGATCGACAGGATCAGCGCCACATTCAGCAGCACCGGCGAAGCTGCGGGAACCGCAAACTTGCGCCAGGTATTGAGCACGCCGCCCGCCAATGCGACCAGCGACATGAAGCCGATGTACGGGAACATCCACCGCGTCATGACGACCGCGGCGTCAAAGCCGTGCGCGGTCTGCTTCAGGCCACTGGCCATGGCCCACACCATGAGAGGCGCCCCGATCACGCCGAGCACGCAGACGACTACGAGCGTCCAGGTCAGCAGGGTCGCCACATGGTCGACCAGATTTTTCGCTCCTTCGTCGCCCCGCTCGGTCTTGCAGGCCGCCAGAACGGGGACAAAGGCCTGGCTGAAGGCGCCCTCCCCGAACACCCGCCGGAACAGATTCGGGATCCGGAAAGCGACGTAGAAGGCGTCAGTCATCGCGCTGACGCCAAATACTGAAGTCATGAGGACGTCGCGGATGAGGCCGGTCACCCGGGAAGCGAGCGTCAACAACGAGACGGTGGAGGCGGATTTGAACAGGGACACGGGGCAGAAGTGTATGTGCCTGCCCGTGTTCTCCGGATGGAATAGGACGAGTCTGAACGCCTCGCCTATAATGGAGGGCTTTGCTGCATCATCCCCAGACACTCAAGGAATATCACCGTGGCATCCACCAAGCCCAAGAAAAAGAACCCGCGCCTCGCGTCGGGCCGTAAACGCGTCCGCCAGGACGTCAAGCTCAACGCCGCGAACACCTCGCTGCGTTCCAAATACCGCACCGCCGTGAAGAACGTCGAAAAGGCCGTCCTGGCCGGCGACAAAACCAAGGCGGCAGAACTCTTCGCGAAGGCCCAGAGCGTCGTCGACACCGTCGCCGACAAGGGCATCTTCCACAAGAACAAGGCTGCTCGCGACAAGAGCCGCCTCGCGGCCAAGGTCAAGAACCTGGCCCTCGCCCCTGAAAAGGCCGCCGCCTGACGCTTTCAGGCAAACAGCCCGGACTGGTTCGCTGGTCCGCCGTTTGATCGGGGTGCGCTGCAGCAAAGTAGAAAACCGCCTTCGGGCGGTTTTTTCATGGGCGCTCGCCTTGAACGCCTCTATTTCTTATCGACTGCGACAGGCCTCGCGACGGCCACAGGCAGGGCATCCGGTACCAGGCAGGCTTCGGCGACTTGCAAGTCGTTGTCCTTGGCGAAATTGAGACAGAAATCCCAGGCCATGGGTTCGGCATCGCGCAGTTCGCGATTGACGACGACGCACTTCACGCCGTTGATGACGGTTGGGACGCACCAGGGCGAATAGTTCAGGTGGCTTCCCGGTTGGGGGCCACCGGGACGGAACGAGCACATCACGCCCGCCAAGCGTTCCGCCCAGTCACTCGGGCGAAATGTCCGGCCATCTCGAGTGATGCCCTGGATGAAAACTTCTTTGGCGTTGGGAGAAACCATCGGTTGGCGAGAGTGAATGCACGGGCTCGTGCTGCGCCGCACAACGATTCTATCCGGGGGTCCCTTGGGCGACATGCACAGGGGCATTGCTGTGATGAGCAATCCTCACTGAAGCCGTCAAACTGGACGCCTAGAATCCGCGTTCCCTTTTCCGGAGATACGCATGAGCGCCACTGCCGCCCCCTCTTCGCCCCACGTCATGAACACCTACGGGCGCCTGCCGATCGCGCTGTCGCACGGTCAGGGATGCCGAGTCTGGGACACCGAGGGGCGTGCGTACCTCGACGGCCTGGGCGGTATCGCGGTCAATACCCTGGGTCACAACCATCCCGAACTGGTGCCCGCGCTGCAGGACCAGATCGCCAAGCTGATCCACAGCTCCAATTACTACTACGTGCCCGGCCAGGAGCAGCTCGCGGCCAAGCTGACCGAACTCTCGGGACTGACCAACGCCTTTTTCTGCTGTACGGGCCTGGAGGCCAACGAGGCTGCGCTGAAGCTGGCGCGCAAGTTCGGGCACGACAAGGGCATCGAAAGGCCCGAAATCGTGGTTTACGAGGCCGCGTTCCATGGCCGCAGCATCGCCACGCTGTCCGCCACGGGCAATCCCAAGGTGCAAAAGGGCTTCGGCCCGCTGGTTGAGGGCTTCATTCGCGTTCCGCTCAATGATTTCGATGCGCTCAAGAAAGCCACCGAAGGCAACCCGAACGTCGTGGCCGTATTCTTCGAAACCATCCAGGGCGAAGGCGGTATCCATCCCATGCGCTGGGAATACCTGCGCCAGGTCCGCCAGCTCTGCGACGAGCGCGACTGGCTCATGATGATCGACGAGGTGCAGTGCGGCATGGGGCGCACGGGCAAGTGGTTTGCTCATCAGTGGGCCGGCATCAAGCCGGACGTGATGCCGCTTGCCAAGGGCCTGGGTTCGGGCGTGCCGATCGGCGCCGTCGTTGCGGGACCACGCGCCGCCCACATTTTCGGGCCGGGCAATCATGGCACGACCTTCGGCGGCAATCCGCTCGCCATGCGCGCCGGCATCGAGACGATCCGCATCATGGAAGAGCAGAAGCTCCTGGATAACGCAGCCAACGTCGGGTCGCACCTGAAAGGCGCGCTGGAGCGCGAACTGGGCACCGTGCCCGGCGTGACGGAGATCCGCGGCCAAGGACTGATGCTCGGCATCGAACTCGACAGGCCCTGCGGCGTCATCCTCAACCGCGCCTGTGACGCAGGTCTGCTCCTGAGCGTGACGGCCGACAGCGTGATCCGCCTCGTGCCGCCGCTGATCCTCAGCATTGCCGAAGCGGACGAGATCGTCGCGATCCTGGCGCCGCTGGTGAAAACCTTTCTCGCGGAGCCTCTGCCATGACAGCCCAGCCGACCATCAGACACTACCTGCAGTTTTCGGATTTCACCGCAGACGAGTATGCGTACGTGCTGGCGCGCGCCGCACTGATCAAGAAGAAGTTCAAGGCTTACGAAAAGCACCAGCCGCTGGTCGACCGAACGCTGGCCATGATCTTCGAGAAGGCCTCGACCCGCACGCGCGTGAGCTTCGAGGCCGGCATGTACCAACTGGGCGGCAGCGTGGTGCATCTCACCACAGGCGATAGCCAACTGGGCCGTGCCGAGCCCATCGAGGACAGCGCCAAGGTCATTAGCCGCATGGTCGACCTGGTGATGATCCGCACCTTCGAGCAGACCAAGATCGAGTCCTTCGCCGCGCATTCGCGCGTGCCGGTGATCAACGGGCTGACCAACGAATTCCACCCTTGCCAAATCCTCGCGGACATCTTCACCTACATCGAGCACCGCGGCTCGATCGCGGGCAAGACGGTGGCCTGGGTCGGTGACGGCAACAACATGGCCAATACGTGGCTGCAGGCCAGCGAGATCCTGGGCTTCACGGTCCATGTGAGCACGCCGAGCGGCTATGAGGTCGACCAGTCGATCGCGGGAATCCGCTCCTCGGAGAGCTACAAGGTGTTCAAGGACCCCATGGAAGCCTGCCGCGGCGCCGACCTCGTGACCACCGACGTCTGGACCAGCATGGGCTACGAAGCCGAAAACGAAGCTCGCCGCGCGGCCTTTGCCGATTGGTGCGTCGATGCGGAAATGATGCGCGAGGCGCAACCCGACGCTCTGTTCATGCACTGCCTGCCAGCACACCGTGGCGAGGAAGTCGAGGCCGATGTGATCGATGGACCGCAATCGGTCGTCTGGGACGAGGCCGAGAACCGGATGCACGTCCAGAAAGCCCTCATGGAGTACCTCCTCCTCGGGAGGGTCTAGCTCGCCCCCAGGTTGCCCCGCACTTCGTGTCGGGGCGCCCACCCCCTGCCGGGGGCGCAGCCCGTGGCCCGGCGGAGCCGGTTCCACGGCTACCCACGAACAGGCGCGCTACGCGCAGCCGAAGACAAAGCGCAACGCCGGTATTCACCGGCCGGCGAAGCCAAGCCCGTTGGTGAAACACCGCGGAACCGGCTTTGCCGGGCCGCTGGTGTTGCCCCCGGTAGGGGGTGGGCGGGCTACACGAAGTGAGCCCAACCTGGGGGCGAGTTGTTTTAAAACGACACCACGACCCCATTCGCGGCGCTAACTTCGCGCCATGAACCAAAAACTCTGGGATATTTCGCCGCCGGTGCATGAAGGCGCGCCAGTATTTCCGGGCGACACGCCCTATCGGCAGCGCTGGGCCGCCACCATTTCACCGGGCTGCCCGGTGAATGTCAGCGAGATCACGTTGTCGCCGCACGTCGGCGCCCATGCCGACGCGCCACTTCACTACGACCCCGCCGGCGCCACGATCGGCAACGTCGACCTCTTCCCGTATCTGGGCCCTTGCCGGGTGATTCATGCCATCGGATGCGGGCCGTTGATCGAATGGCGACATCTTGCGCATGCTGTCGAAGGTCTGCCACCGCGCGTGCTGGTGCGTACCTACGAACGTGCACCAACCGCTTGGGACGGTGCCCTCGCGGCCTATGCCCCCGCCACCATCGAGCGCCTCGCCGCGATGGGCGTGAAACTGATCGGCATCGACACCGCAAGCATCGACCCGGCCGAGAGCAAGACGCTCGAAAGCCATCAAGTCATTCGCCGCCTCGGCCTTCGTGTGCTCGAAAACCTCGTCCTCGACGACGTTCCCGAAGGCGACTACGAACTCATCGCCCTGCCGCTCAAGTTCGTGAGCGCGGATGCCTCCCCTGTTCGCGCGGTTCTGCGCGAACTTCACCCAAGCCAGCCATGACACTCGACGACTGCCGCCAACTCGATGCCCAGGACACTCTCGCTATCCTGCGCGACCAGTTCTCCCTGCCCGAGGGCGTGATCTATCTCGACGGCAACTCGCTGGGCGTGCTGCCCAAGGCCGTCCCCGCGCGCATCGCCGCCGTGATCGCCCAGGAATGGGGCGAGGGGCTCATCCGATCATGGAACAGTGCCGGCTGGTTCGACCTGCCGCAGCGACTGGGGGACAAGGTGGCTCGGCTGATCGGCGCGGCGCCCGGCGAAGTTGTCTGCACCGACAGCACGTCGATCAATCTCTACAAGGTGCTCTTCGCCGCCCTCAGTCAAGTCAGCCAGGCGGCAGCCGGCGACAAAGGCAAGCGTCGCATCGTTCTCAGCGAGCGCAGCAACTTTCCGACCGACCTCTACATCGCCGAATCGATGTGCCGCGAGCGCGACTTCACGCTCCGACTGATCGACGTGAGCGATCTGCCCGCCGCGCTCACGGACGAGGTTGCAGTCCTGATGCTCACCCATGTCAACTACCGCACCGGCGCGATGCATGACATGAAGGCAGTCACCGCCGCGGCCCACGCAGCCGGCGCACTCACGGTGTGGGACCTCGCGCACAGCGCGGGCGCGGTGCCGGTGGCACTGAACGACAGCAATGCCGACTACGCGATCGGCTGTGGCTACAAGTACCTGAACGGCGGTCCCGGCGCGCCGGCCTTCGTCTGGGTGCACACCCGGCACGCCGGCCAGTTCCAACAACCGCTTTCGGGCTGGTGGGGGCACGCGGCGCCCTTCGAGTTCACGCCGCACTATCGCCCCGCGCCGGGCGTGGCGCGCTATCTCTGCGGCACCCAGCCCATCGTTGCGCTGGCGGCCCTCGAATGCGGCCTCGACACGGTGCTCGCAGCAGACGCGTTGGCGGACGGCCAGGGCAGCATGGCGGCGTTGCGCCGAAAGTCGCTGGCGCTGACCGACAACTTCATCGCGCTCGTGGAAGCACGCTGCCCCGGCAAATTCACGCTCGTGACCCCGCGCGATCACGACCTGCGCGGCTCCCAGGTCTGCCTCGCACTTCGCGACGGCGGCCCGGGCGCCTACGCGATGGTCCAAGCACTGATTGCGCGCGGCGTGATCGGCGACTTCCGTGCCGGAGACGCGCAGATGCCCGACATCCTGCGCTTCGGGTTCACGCCGCTGTATCTCCGGTTCGAGGAAGTGTGGGATGCGGTCGAGCACCTCGTCCAGGTGCTCGAGCGCGAGGAATGGAAACGCCCCGAGTTCAATCAAAAACAGGCCGTGACCTGAGGAATTACGATGAGTACCGAAAAAATCGTCCACGACGAAAAGGCGCAGCTCGATTTCAGCGGGTCGATGAGCTACACCGACTATCTGAGCCTGGACGCGATCCTGACATCCCAGCACCCGCGATCGCCGGCGCACGATGAACTGCTCTTCATCATCCAACACCAGACAAGCGAGCTATGGATGAAGCTCATGCTGCATGAGCTTCGCGCGGCGATCCGCTGTATCGCGGGAGACGATCTGTCGAGCGCCTTCAAGATGCTGGCGCGCGTGTCGCGCATCATGGAGCAGCTGGTGCATGCATGGGATGTGCTGGCGACCATGACGCCACCCGAGTACAGCGCGATGCGTCCCTACCTCGGGAGCTCCAGCGGCTTCCAGAGCTGGCAGTACCGGTGCATCGAGTTCGCGCTCGGCAACAAGAACGCCGCCATGCTCAAGCCGCACGAGCACCGCGCCGACCTGCTGGCCGAGGTTGAGCAGGCCTGGCGCTCGCCGTCCCTCTACGACGAGGCGCTGCGCCTGCTGGCACGCCGCGGCATCGACGTGCCAGCGGATCACCTCGAACGCGACTGGTCGCGCCCCTATGAGGCGAGCGACGGCGTCGAGCAAGCCTGGCTCAAGGTTTACCGCGACCCGAAGAATCACTGGGAGCTCTACCAGCTCGGCGAGGAACTCACCGATCTCGAGGACGCCTTCCGCCTTTGGCGCTTCCGCCACGTGACGACGGTCGAGCGCATCATCGGCTTCAAACGTGGCACAGGTGGCACCGGCGGCGTAAGCTATCTGCGCAAGATGCTCGACGTTGTGCTCTTCCCCGAAATCTGGAAGCTGCGAACGGATCTGTGACCGAGGGGGAGCACCCCATGACGGAGACAAGAAAATGGAGGTGACCCATGTTCAGTGACGACGAACTCGCTCAATTGCGTGCACACGGCATCGTTCTCTTTGCCAAGCGCGTGATCTTCGACGCGCAACCGCCGATGTCCGCCGAGCAGATCGCCGCCGTGCAGGCGGTCTGCGCCGGGCCGCTTCCCCCAGACATCCTTTCGCTCTGGCGCGCAACGGCTGGCGGCCGCCTCGACTACGACCTCCATCTGCATATGAACGGCAACGAGGAGTCCTTCAACTGGAATGAACTCTTTTGGAACGGCAGCGACACCTACCACGACCTGCAAGGCTGGATCGACCATGAACTCGAGGGTGCCAAGGAAGCCGCCGCCGAAAGCGCCGACGCCTGGGATGGCAAACTGACCCTGCTGCCCTTCGGCGGCTTCGAATACTGCGACCGTGTCTATGCGGTGGTCGAATCAGGCGCCGACTACGGCCATGTCCTCGCCTGGAAGCAAGGGCTCCCTTCGGCCTGGACGCATGAGATGCACGAGGACGGGATGACAACCGTGGCCCACGATCTGTGCGCGGCCTTCGAGGCGCTGCATCTCGACGAAGATCCGCTCAAGCCGGCAGGCGAATATTTCACCGGGCAGACGCTCATCGAATACCTTGACGAAAGGCACGAGGACCACGGCCTGTCCATCGAATTGATGGACAAGCTGATCGCCTTCTATCGACAGGCGATGGTCGACTGGCGATCCGCGCTCGCCGACGGTACGCTGGGCCAAAACGGCGCGCTCTCGCGCATCGCACTACGGCATGCGGTCGCCACGGACGACGCAACGCTGGTCGAAAAGCTGGCCGCCTCAGGCGTTGCGCTCGACGGACCGTTGGCCGGCAGCGCGATCGCAACCGACTTGGCGCTCAGCCACGGCGCACACGCGGCGGCGGCGGCCCTCGTGCGTGCCGGTGCGCCTGTGGCGCACGACGCGCTGGACTACATCGACAGCGCTGTGTCACCGGAACTCGTCGACCTGCTGCTCTCGCGCGGCGCCGAGCCCACTGCCACGGCCATCGCCGAATGCGTGGCCTGCGGCGCACCCGCGGCCGCGCGCCTGATCGCCGACGCCTATGGGCGGCAGCATGACGACCTTCCGACTGCATACGCCACCGTCAGGGACGGAATGCTCGCAGAACTCGAATCATCGCTGGTCGAGGTTCACGCCGGGAGGCTGACCCACTACCTGGGGCCCGTCGGTCTCGCAAAGCGCGTCGACCACCTGCAGAGCTTCAGCCTCTGAATCAAGCGTCGTAGAGCCAGGGGACGTCCAGCAGCTTGGCGCCGAGCAAACGCAATGCCGCATCGCGTCCCATGCGCACGAGGCCGGTCGCGTGAAAGATCTCGCCGTTGCGCCGGGCCCGCGCCTGCACATTGGCATTGCGTTCCCAACGCGCGCTGGCGTAACGTGCGAAGGCTGCTGGCACCTCGGCCGCGGTGCCGCCGTCCAGTGCCTCCGCCAGTGCAACGGCGTCCTCGATCGCCATGCCCGCGCCTTGCGCCAGATAGGGCAGCATGGGATGCGCCGCATCGCCGACCAAGGCGACGCGGTCGCCGGCCATCTGACGAGGACTGGTGAGCGGTGGCCGGTCATTGAGCGTCCATGCTCGCCATGAAGGCACCGACTCGAGCAAAGCCTGAAGCTCACCGCAGGTGCGGCCGGTCGCATGTTGCAGCGCCGAGAGGCTGGTTGCTTGATCCCAGTCGCGCGCATCGCCGACGGGTGCCGCCTCGGCGAGCACGACGACGTTGAGCGCGTCGCCTCGGCGAACAGGATAAGCCACCGCATGCAGCCGGGGACCCAACCACACATCGACCCTCGTGCTGCGGAGCGCGGCGGGCAACGCCGACTGGTCGACCATCGCGCGCCATGCCGTATGACCGGTGGCACGGGGCGGTGTCGCGTCTTCGATCACACAGGGGCGCACCGTGCTCCATAGGCCGTCGGCACCAATCAGCGCATCGCCCTCCCACACACGAGCGTCGGTACTGGCCACACAGACGGTGTCGCCGCGCGCAGTCACCTCCGTCACGCGAGCGCCGGTGGTGAGCTTGACGGCGCCGCTCCCGCGCACCGCCGACAGCAGGACCGCGTGCAGATCGGCGCGATGGACGCAGAGATAAGGCGCCGCGTAGTTGTGCAGCATGGCATTTCCGAGCCGCAGCCGGGCGATTTCCTTGCCATCGATCGCGCTCTGAACGACGAGCGCTTCCGGCCTCGCGGCAATGCGCATCAGGCCTTCCGAGACACTGAGTGCCTGCAGTCGCCGCGTCACGTTGGGGCCGAGTTGAATGCCAGCGCCGATTTCTGCAAAGGCGACAGCTTGCTCGAGCAGGTCGATCCGATGGCGCCGGCGCCCCAGCGCGAGCGCACTCGCGAGGCCCGCGATGCCTCCTCCTGCAATCAGGACGTGCGCAGACATCGTGCGGTCTCAGTGCGAGCGCGCGACGCTCGATTTGCTTCCGTCGACCGCCTTGCCGCTCGCCGTCGAGCAACTGCCGCAGCTCTCGCACGAACCGCAGCCCGAGGTCTTGCCAAGCGACGCCGCCAGTTGCTGCGCGCGTTCAGCATCGACAAGGCCCGCGCGCTGCGAGCCGACGGCGACCTTGGCCGCGGCTGCGCGGCGCCAGCTGCCGGGCATCCAGCGCCAAACGGCATAGATCGCGGCGAGTGCGACGATCAGCGCGACGACGATTTGTTGTGTCATCTCATCCTCCTGTGAGCGCCAGGGCCACCCGATAGGTGATCCAGCACGCAATGTAGGCGAGTCCGAACAGGTAGCCGGCCATGATCCATACATAGCGCCAGGAACCCGTCTCGCGCTTGACGGCCGCCAGCGTCGAGATGCATTGTGGCGCGAACACATACCAGACCAACAACGACAGTGCGGTCGCGAGCGACCAACTGCCCGCGATCAGCGGAGCCAACTGCCCCGCAACGTCGTCGCCGGTGGCCGAAAGCGCATAAACCGTACCCAGCGCGCCTACTGCCACCTCGCGCGCCGCCATGCCCGGCACGAGCGCGATCGAGATCTGCCAGTTGAAGCCGATGGGCGCGAAGACGTGCTCCAGGCCACGGCCTATCATTCCGGCCAGGCTGTACTGAATCGCCGGGCCGGTCGCACCTTCGGGCGGGGACGGAAAGGTCGACAGGAACCACAGCAGGATCGTGAGCGTCAGGATGATCGTCCCGACGCGCTGAATGAAGATCCATGCCCGCTCGTAGAGCCCCAGCGCCAGATTTCGCAGGTTGGGCCAGCGGTAGGCCGGCAGTTCCATCATCAGTGGCGAATGCTGCTTGTTGTCGCGGAAGCGCTTCATGACCCAGGCCACGGCCATCGCGGAGACGATGCCGAAGAGATACAGCGCGAACAACACCACACCCTGCAGATTGAACACACCGCCGATGGTGCGCGCCGGAATGAACGCCGCAATCAGCAACGCATAGACCGGCAGACGCGCCGAGCAGGTCATCAGCGGCGCGATCATGATCGTCGTGATCCGGTCGCGCCAGTTGGTGATGGTGCGCGTGGCCATCACGCCAGGAATTGCGCAGGCGAAGCTCGACAAAAGCGGAATGAATGAGCGGCCCGACAGGCCGACGGTGCCCATCAAGCGGTCGAGCAGGAACGCCGCGCGCGGCAGGTAGCCGGAATCTTCCAGGGCCAGGATGAACAAGAACAGGATCAGGATCTGCGGCAGGAACACGATCACCCCGCCGACGCCGGCGATGATGCCGTCGACCAGCAAACTCTGGAGCATTCCTTCCGGCACGTAGTGCTTGATGAACTCGCCGAATGCGGTGGTCGCATCCTTGATGGCGTCCATTGGCACCTCGGCCCAGCTGAACACGGCCTGGAACATCAGGAACATCGTGAGCGCCAGCACCAGCATGCCCCACACCGGATGCATCACGACGCGATCGATGCGGTCGCTGGTCGCCAGGCTGCCCACCGGCTCGTGCACGGCGACGGAGAGAATTCGCCTCACCTCGCGCTGGGTTTCGAGCACGTCGTCGAGTGCCGGGGCCTGCCAGGCGCGCGGCACCGCGGCAGCCACCGGCAGGTCAAGCGCTTCGATGAGGTCCTGTGCGCCGTTGCTGTGCACGCCTACCGTCTCGACCACCGGCACGCCGAGTTCTCGAGCGAGGACGGCGCTGTCGACCACGATGCCCTGCTTCCTGGCCATGTCGGTCATGTTCAGCGCCACCACCATCGGCAGGCCCAGGCGCTTGGCCTCGAGCACGAGCCGCAGGTTGAGACGCAGATTGGTCGCATCGGTCACGCACACAAGCAGCTCGGGGGGCGCCTCCTTGCTCTTGCCCGTGACGACGTCGCGCGTGACGGCCTCGTCGGCGGACAGCGCGTTGAGGCTGTAGGCGCCCGGCAGGTCCAGCACGAAAACGCGGCGACCGGCTGCCGTCCGCAAAGTGCCTTCCTTGCGCTCGACGGTCACGCCCGCGTAGTTGGCGACTTTCTGGCGGCTGCCCGTCAGCAAGTTGAACAACGCCGTCTTGCCGCAGTTGGGATTGCCCAGCAGCGCGATACGCTCCGGCGGGTTCGTCGACACGGCGGCACCAGGCTGGAACGTGAGGGTCGCCTCAACCATGGCCGGCCGCTCCCGGCGTCACGCGAATCAACGATGCCTCGTGACGGCGCAAGGCAAAGGTCGTGTGGCCCAGCCGAACGGCCAGGGGCTCACGACCGGGAACGCCATTGGCGACGATGCACACCGCTTCACCGGGGACGAATCCGATCTCTGTGAGCCGCAAGACCAATTCGCGGTCTTCCGGCGAATCGGGCCGAAGCACGTCGAGCACGGTGGCCCATTGGCGGCTGGGAAGCTGATGGAGGCTGATGGCGGCCAAGGCCGCACCGGTCATTGTGGTCACCCGCGGAATCCGAATCTTCAAAATGAGAATTATTCTCGAAATCGAGGACCAGCGGGCGATTAGGCTGGCGAAGGCCACAAGCATTCATGAATTGGCACAACAACGCGCGCTTTCAGGCCCTTCAGATTCATTTGTCAGAAACGTCTCGAAAGCTCTCGGATGAGTTACTGAAAGATACATTGAAGGCTACACTGCGCCGATAAAAAATCGGTTCAGGGAGTTTCAGTGATACATAGCAACGCTATCGGCCAGCGGTTTTTGGCACGCCTGTCCAATGCCCGGACGGGGCCCGCGAACTTCGCGCTTCGCGGCTTCCATCAGTTCGGCCTTCCTCGTCATCCAGCGATCCAGCCGTGAGCGCGGCTGCGATGACGCGCGCCCTGCGGGGCTGCGCAGCCTTGCCCGTCGTTTTTGTACTTGGCGCATGCGGGACACCTCCGGCACAGGACTACGGCGGCAGTTGGATGCCCGTGAACAGGTTCCAGGACACGCCGGCTGAGATTCCACTGTCTCCGGCCTACACCTTCTACGCCACGCCCATCGATGGAACGCTGAAGACGATGCTCGAGCGATGGGCGACGGACAGCGGCCTGAAGCTCTCCTTCCGCTTGGGCTCCGACTTCGCGCTGTACAAGCCCGTCGCCCGGATCCGCACCACGGATCTCCAGGCGGCGGCATCCGAGCTGAGCGCCGTCTACGCGGCGCAAGGCGTCTCCGTCACGGCTGATAGCAAGCAAATCCTGGTGCAGCCCGCCAGCGATACCCACGTCGATCCAATGCCGACCAACGACCGAGGCGATCCTTGCCAAGCCGGGCTTTGCTGATGTTCAACAAGAATTCCTCCACTCCGAAAATCGACGAGGCCGTTGCCAAGGCCGTCAATTTCGAGCTCACCATTGCCGACATCGCCCGCCGCAGCGAGCGGCGCGCATGGGGCGTGGCAATCAGCGCCATCGCCATGGCGCTGATTCTTGCGGGCGGCTGCTTCTACATGCTGCCGCTCAAGGAAAAAGTGCCGTTCCTCGTCATGGCCGACGCCTACACGGGCACGAGCACCGTCGCCCGCCTCACCGAAGACGTCGTCAACCAGCGGATCACCGCCAGCGAAGCCATCAATCGCAGCAACGTCGCTCATTTCGTGCTGGGGCGAGAGTCGTACGACCTGGCGCTGACAAACCTGCGTGACTGGACCACGGTCCTGACGATGTCATCGCCCGGCGTCGCTGCTGCCTACACGAGCCTGCATTCGTCACTCAACCCGGACAGCCCTTTCAAGACCTACGGCAAGGACCGCGCGATACGCGTGAAGATCTTGAGCATCGTCCTGCTCAACGGCGACGCCAAGGCCACCCCGAGAGGAGCCACGGTG
Organism: Variovorax sp. 10L426; assembly: GCF_056395305.1. Taxonomy (NCBI): domain Bacteria; kingdom Pseudomonadati; phylum Pseudomonadota; class Betaproteobacteria; order Burkholderiales; family Comamonadaceae; genus Variovorax; species Variovorax sp. 10L426. The sequence continues at coordinate 130,951 of NZ_JBFTJF010000008.1, forward strand.
CGCTTCCAGCGCAGTCTCTTCGACAAGCAGACCGGCGCCAGCCGGCCGTTGGACAGCAAGGTCGCGACGATGGAGTTCACCTACAAGCCCAACCTGAAGATGGACGAACAGCACCGGATCGAGAATCCGCTGGGCTTCCAGGTCACAAGCTATCGCGTCGACCAGGATTACGCCTCGGCGCCGCCCGAAGAAATTCCCGTCCCGTCAGCGCCCGATCTCGTCGTTCCGCCGCCGCCAATCGCCGAGCAGGGCGCGACCGCAGCGCCTGCGACAACTGCAAGCGACGGGGCGCAGCGCCGATGAATCCGTCGAATCGATTTTCTCTCGCCGCCGTCGTGTGCGTCGTCGCGGCCATTGCCATGCACAACGCCAGCGCACAGGCGGTGCAGCTCTACGAATACCAAACTGACAGCATCTATCAGGTACGCGCCGGATTGGGCATCACCACGCAGATCGAGCTGAGCCCCAATGAAAAGGTCCTCGACTACAGCACTGGGTTCAGCAACGGCTGGGAGCTGACCCGGCGCGACAACGTCTTCTATCTGAAGCCCAAGAATGTCGACGTCGACACGAACATGTCGATCCGCACGGAGACGCACGCCTACATCTTCGAGTTGAAAGTCGTCGCCACCGATTGGACGACGCTGGAATCCGCGCGCGCCGCTGGCGTCCAGTACAAGATCAGGTTCAGCTATCCGTCCGATGCGAGCTTCTCGAATGAAGTCGTCAAGGCCGAGCGCGCGCCGGAACTCAGCACCTCGCTGGTCAAGGGCCGCACATACAACTTCGACTACGACTACGCGACCCGCAGCACGGGCGCGCCGTGGCTGATCCCCGCGAGCGTCCACGACGACGGGCGATTCACGTACATCAAGCTGAGCGACATGAAGCAGTTCCCTACCGGGAACTTCCCTTCGATCTACATGCGCCAGGCCGAGCACGGCGAAGACTCGGTGGTGAACACCACCGTCGAGGGCAACACCATCGTCGTTCACGGCACCTACCCCTACCTGATCGTTCGCCATGACAGCAACGTCGTGGGCCTCAGAAGGAACACCGTCAAGTGAGCCAGAACGACACTCCGGGGAGCGACAACACCTTCGCGCCCGACAACCCCTATTTCGACCGCTTTCAACAGGCCGATCCCCCCGATCTGGATGCTGCCGCGCCCGAATTGAGGAGCAGCGAGATGCGTCGCATGAACCGACGCGCCCTGGGCTTTCTGGCGGGCATCGTCGTTCTGCTCGCGGCAGCTGCGCTATGGATGTTCGACAGCGTGCTCCAACGCAAGGACGGCCAAAAAAAGCCGCTCGAAGAGACGGTCACCGTCCCTGCGGCGCCACAGCCACACCTGCCGCCGCCTCTTCCCGCGACACGCCAGGCCGAAGCCATAGCGCTCGCACCGCCGCTGCCGGCGCTACCCCCGCAAACCCAGCTGGCCACGACCAGACAGGGGCCGCATCAGCCAAGCTTGATGGAGCGCCGCATGATGTCGGCCGAGAGTTCCGCCGCCATCGGAGTGGGCAGCAACAACGCGCGGCCACCCTCCTCGCCTGCGGCTCAGTCTGCAGGCCCGTTCGGCGGCCCAGGCTCGGAACAGGGCGTCCCGCCCAATAGCGCATATTCGGCGAAGGCACTGGCGCAGACATCCAGCGCCGAGCCACTCATCCGGCCTGACACATTGATGCTGCGCGGAACCTACATCCGCTGCGTGCTCGAGACCCACGTCGTTACCGACATCCCCGGCTTCACTTCGTGCGTCGTCACCGAGCCCGTCTACTCTTTCAGTGGCAAACGCCTGCTGCTGCCCAAGGGTTCCAAGGTGCTCGGCAAGTACAGCACCGAACCGAACGGTCCTCGCGTGGCCGTCATCTGGGACCGCATCGTCACGCCCACCGGCATCGACGTGAACATGGCCAGCCCAGGCGTCGACAGCCTCGGCGGCGCGGGCCATCCAGGCCACCTCGACGAGCATTGGGGGGCGCGTATCGGCTCGGCCATGTTGATCAGCCTCTTCAGCGACGCATTCAAGTACGCGGCCGCCGAATACGGCCCCAGCGGCACGACTGTCGGCAGCGGCGGAGTCGTCGTCCAGTCGCCCTTCGAAAGCTACACGGCCCAGACGCTGCAAAGCCTTGCCACGCAAGCCGTCAGACGCGCGGCCAATCGGCCGGCCACCGTGACCATCCATCAGGGGACCGTCGTGAATGTCTATGTCGCCAAGGACGTGGATTTCAGCGGCGTGGTCGCGCGCTACTGAACCATCGACACGATCGGATTGCACGCCATGACTGACGAACCCGTTGCCGCCGTCTCGAACGAATTCCTGGCCTACCAGTATGAAGTACTGGGCATCCAGGACTACATGACCTCTTCGGAGGTCACCGAAATCTGCATCAACCGACCGGGCGAGCTCTATCTGGAAAGGCGCGACGGCTGGCACCGGAAAGAGGCGCCTGGCCTGACCTTCGCCCGAGCCCTGCAGTTCTGCACCGCCGTCGTCAACGAAAGCAACACAGGCCAGCGCATCACGGACGCCAATCCCGTCGTGTCGCTGACCTTTCCCACCGGCCAGCGCGCTCAGTTCGTCATTCCACCGGCCTGCGAAGCCGGCAACATATCGATCACGATCCGCCTGCCCTCGAAGCAAATGAAAACCCTGGCCCAGTACCAGGAGGACGGCTTCTTCGATCAGATCCTCGAAGAGGGGAACGGCATCGGCGAGCAAGACCGCGAACTGCTCGAACTGCGCGCGGCGCGCCGCTACGCCGACTTCTTCCGGCAGGCCGTTCTCAGCAAGAAGAACATCGTGGTCTCCGGCGCCACTGGCAGCGGCAAGACGACCTTCATGAAATCGCTGGTCAACCACATCCCGGCGGAAGAGCGGCTGGTCACCATCGAAGATGCGCGCGAGCTTTTCATCGACCAGCCCAACGTCGTGCATCTTCTCTACGCCAAGGGCGGCCACAGCACCAGCAACGTCACGGCCAAGAGTTGCATGGAAGCGTGTCTGCGCATGAAGCCCGATCGCATCATCCTCGCGGAGCTGCGCGGCGACGAATCGTTCTACTTCATCCGGAACTGCGCCTCCGGGCATCCCGGCTCCATCACGAGTTGCCACGCCGGCAGCACCGACCAGACCTGGGACCAGCTCGCGCTGATGGTCAAGGCCTCCGCCGAAGGCGCAGGACTGGAATTCGGCACCATCAAGCGCCTGCTGATGATGACCATCGACATCGTGGTGCACATGAAGGCGCACGCCGGGCGTCGCTACCTCACCGGCATCGACTTCAACCCCGGTCGAATGTCCCCCCCGAACACTGCCTAGTCATCGGGCCGCAACGAACAAACAAGAAATGGGAGAGCGCGTTGTGCTGCCTGGAATTGAAATGATGGGCTGCCCGAACCTCGCGGTTCCGGCAACCGTGATGCGCCACGTCGTCGATGTCGAATCGGGCGCCAACCCCTATGCGATCGGCGTTGTGGGCGGACGGCTGTCACGTCAGCCGAAGAGCCTGGACGAAGCGGTGGCAACGGCACGCATGCTGGAGGCCAAGGGATACAACTTTTCCCTCGGCATCGCCCAGGTCAACCGGGCGAACCTCGGGAAGCACGGGCTCGACACGCACGAGAAGGCCTTCGATCCCTGCTCGAACCTGCTGGCCGGCTCCCGCATCCTCGCCGATTGCCACACAAGCGCCGGCGGGCACTGGGGGAAGGCATTCAGTTGCTATTACTCGGGCAACTTCGTGACGGGATTCGAGCACGGCTACGTACAGAAGATCTACGACGCGATCAGCCGCGGCAGCACGGTCGCCGGTACTGGCACCACGGCGGCGGCGATTCCGCTGCGACAGGCCGCACGTTCGGCAGTCTCCTCGTCCATTGGCGCCAAAGGAAGCACGACTGCGCGCGCAACCCGCGCACCTGACCGGATCGCCATGCGCAGCATGACGACGGACCACGAACCAAGCATGCCGATTGCAACCGACACCACGACCGCTGGACCGGTGACCAGCGCAGGCGTCGGCGGCGGATCGAACATCTTCGTGCCGCAGGTGCGCGGCCCGGGCGATTCGCGAGCCACTTCGACAACTCCCGCCGGCCGGACTGGCCAGCGCAACGGAGACCTGGACGGCGCGTTCGTCTTTTGACGGCCCAGGCGATCCGGCTGCGTGACCGCGGCCACCCAAAAAGCGGCGCAGACCGCCTTTTCATCCAACCAGAGAGGAAAACCTGAAATGCAAACTCAACACGTCACCTGCAACCTTGCCCATTCATCCCGACGCGCCCGTCTGCGCTCGCTCCTCGACACGACGCTCGTCGCTGCCCTCCTCGTGCCCGGCCTGGCAGCGGCCCAGGTCGGTGGCTCTGAAGCACTGACCACCACCTGCGGATTCCTCGGGAGCATCCTGAGCCTGCTGAATGCCGCATCGGTCGTGGTCGTCACCATCGCGGTCATCTTTTCGGGCTACCAGATCGCCTTCGCGCACAAGCGCATTTCCGATGTCGCCCCCGTCATGATCGGCGCCATCCTGATCGGCGCGGCGAGCCAGATCGCCAAGATGTTCCTTTCGAGCAGCTCGGGCAGCAACGCCTGCTCTACCGGCACCTCCAGCATCTGGACGCCCACGATGGATCACCTGGCCTCGGCGGTGCAGCTGCTGGCCTCGCATGCTTAAGAACCCGATGTTCCGCGGCTGCACCCGCCCGCCCATGTTCCTGGGCGTGCCCTACGTGCCCTTTTTCATGGGCGCGGGCGGATGCATGTTGCTCGCGATGTACTTCAACCTGTTCTATCTGCTGTTGACCCCGCCGGTGATCTTCGTCATGCGACAGATGGCGCGACGCGACGAAATGATCTTCCGGCTGCTGGGGCTTCGGCTGCAGTTCCGCCTCAGGGCCCGGAACATCCAACAGCACGACGGCATGTGGGTCTTCACGCCCAACAGCTACCGAGGCCAATCCAAGGACGACAGCTGACCATGTCGAAACCGCTATTCAGTCCCGATACAGCCATCGGTGAGTTCGTCTCGCTGTCCACTCACGTCTCGCCGACAGTCATCAAGACCACCGGAGGCGATTTCCTCCTGACCTGGCGTCTGGAGGGCCTGCCATTCGTCGGACGCGAAGAGTGGGAACTCGAGCACCGTCACAACACATTCAACCGGATGCTGCAAACCCTGCGCGCGCCGGATTTCGTCAATGTCGCCTTCTGGGTTCACGACCTGCGCCGCCGCCGCGCCATCACGGACACGAGCCGCTTCGAGCACACGTTCAACCAGTCCCTGTCCGATGCCTACTATGGCGCGCTGTCGGCGCAGAAGCTCATGCAGAACGAGCTGTACCTCACCATGATGTACCGCCCGGTGGTAGGCGGAAAACGCCTCGTCGAAAAATCGAGCGACCTGTCCAGGCTCGAATCCGAACAGCAGCAAGCCATCAGCAAGGTGCACGAGTTGGCCGGCAACGTCGAAGCCGTCCTCAAGGACTACGCACCCACCCGCCTGGGCATGTACGAGACCTCCAACGGCACCGTGTTCTCCGAGACGCTCGAATTCTTCGGCTACCTGCTCAACCACATCGACGAGCCCGTGCCGGTGCTGCAGGCGCCGGTCCACCGCTATCTGGCGGTCAGCCGGCAGCGCTTCTCCGCCAAGACCGGTGCCTTCGTTCTCACCACGCCGGCCGGCGTCAACCACTTCGGCGCCATCCTCAACATCAAGGAATACCCGAGCGGCACCTATCCAGGCATCCTCAACGGACTGAAGTACCTCGATTTCGAGTACGTCATCACGCACTCCTTCAGTCCCATGGGCCGGCACGACGCGCTCAAGGCGCTCGAGCGCACCAAGGGCATGATGATCTCCTCCGGCGACAAAGCCGTCAGCCAGATCGTCGAGATGGACCAGGCCATGGACCAGCTCTCATCCGGCAACTTCGTGCTCGGCGAATACCACTTCACTATCGCCATCTACGCGCCGGACCAGCCGACGCTGACTCAGCACATCGCCACCGCGCGTGCGGAGCTCTCCAATGCCGGCTTCGTGTCGGTCAAGGAAGACCTCGCCGTCACTGCTGCGTTCTATGCGCAGTTCCCTGGCAATTGGAAGTTCCGCACCCGCCTCGCGAATGTCAGCTCGCTGAACTTCCTCGGCCTCTCGCCGCTGCACAACTTCGCCACGGGCAAGAAGCATCGCAACCCATGGGACGAGTGCGTCACCACCTTGCAGACGACCAACGGCCAGCCCTACTACTTCAACTTCCATGCCACGCACCTTGGCGAAAACTCGCTGGGCGAAAAGGCCATCGCCAACACCATGGTGATCGGCAAGTCAGGCACCGGCAAAACGGCGCTGATCAACTTCCTGCTCAGCCAGGTGCAGAAGCTCGAGCCATCGCCGACCATCTTCTTCTTCGACAAGGACCGTGGCGCAGAGATCTTCGTTCGCGCATGCGGGGGCAACTACCTCGCGCTCGAAAACGGCATGCCCACCGGCTTCAATCCCTTCCATTGCGAACGCACGGAAGCGAACGTTCAGTTCCTCTGCGACCTCATCAAGGTCCTGGCCGGCAAGACCGTCTACAGCTCGCGCGAAGAGGAAGACATTTTTCGCGCGGTCGAGAACATGCTCGACACGCCCATGCACCTGCGCAGCATGAGCAACTTCCAGAAGAGCCTCCCCAACATGGGCGACGACGGCATCTTCATTCGCCTGCGCAAGTGGACCGCGGGCAACTCGCTGGGCTGGGTGTTCGACAACCCGGCGGACACCATCGATCTGGATCGCGCCAACATCATCGGCTTCGACTACACCGACATCATCGACAACCCCGAAGTTCGGGTGCCGGTCATCAACTACCTCCTGCACCGGCTCGAAGCCTTGATCGACGGCCGCCGGCTGATCTACGTGATGGACGAATTCTGGAAGATCCTTGCCGGCGAGGGTGGTCTCAAGGAGTTCGCGAAGAACAAGCAGAAGACCATCCGCAAGCAGAACGGCCTGGGCATTTTCGCGACGCAAAGCCCGGAAGACGCGCTCGCCAGCGACATCGCCGCCTCGCTCATCGAGCAGACGGCCACCATGATCCTGCTGCCCAACCCGAATGCGAGCCGCGAGGACTACGTCGACGGCCTGAAGCTCACCGAATCCGAATACCAGGTCGTCGTGAGCCTCGACGAACGCTCGCGCCGCTTTCTCGTCAAGCAAGGGCACATGTCGTCGGTGTGCCAGCTCGACCTTCGCGGCATGGACGATGCGCTGGCAGTCATTTCGGCGTCGACCGACAACATCGAAATCATGCACAGCGTGCTGCGCGAGCGCGCCGCCGCTGAAGGGGTCGCAGTGAATGATCTGCGACCTGACCAGTGGCTCCAGACCTTCTATGGAAGGCGCAAGGGCAGCGGCAAGACACGGCCCGATTCGCGTCGGACGGATGGTCGCTGAACGGTGCCAGACCACGCTGCCTATCGCCCATCCTCCAAGCACAACACCGATGTTCCCTAGTCCCCTCCGAACCCACCGGCCGGCTCGACGTCGCCATCTGCACATCTCGCTGATGCTCGCCTCCGCGCTGTCCGCATCCGTTGCGCATGCGCAATGGTCTGTCGTCGACAAGGAGGCCAACAGGACGCTCAGCGATGCCAACAGCAAGCTCGACGACATCGAGCGCAAGATCGCCAGCACCAACGAGCAGTTGGGCAGCGCCCAAGAGGGTGGCGACGCGAGCATCAACAAGAACCTCGACACGCTCAACAAGCGCTTCGACCTTGACACGTCCAACGCATCACATTCACCCGGTATGCGTGTCGAGGATCCGAAACAGCCTTGGGCCCAGTTGCAACTCGAGCAAGGCGCGGAGCAATGCAACCAGATCGCGGCTTCGCAGCAGGCTTTCTGCATCGAGCTCGTCAGGACCAGGAATGCGCAATACATGTACATGAAGACCATGTATGACAACACTGGTGCGCGCAACAAGCGCTTGACCGACCTGGTAGACGCGCGCGGTCGCCTCGAGGCCTATGACTTCGGCAAGCTCGAAGACAACACCAATCAGATCCTGGCGCTCCAGACCCTCATTGCGCTCGACCGGCAGCAGATGGAATCCGTCAATCACGCCTATCAGGCACGCATCGAGTATCTCAACACCCAGATCACCAGGCAGGCCAACGCGGCGACCAGCGGGATTCCCGTGGACGGGGGTGACCTCAGCGGCGCGATCGGTTCGATCGTGGGCAGTGTGGTCAGCGGCGTCGTGCTGAAGGGTGGCTTGAACATTTCCAGGCATGAGAGCGCTCCGGGCCAGCGAACGCTGAGCATCGAACAGTAGTCGGCACGCACGCCATCTCACGCAAAGCAGGAGCACATGCCCATGGCAGACGCCAGCAATTTCGTCTTCTTCCAACTGATCAACGACTACCTCCGCGACGAGATCAACACCTTCCAGTGGATCCTGCTGACGAGCACGGCCCGGTTGATTGGTGCGATCGGGCTGATGTTGCTCACGGTCTGGATCATGTATCAAGGCTTTCGCATCGTCACGGGGCGCACGCAGCAGCCCATGATGGCGTTGGTGGGTGATGCCCTCAAGGCCACGCTCGTCATCGGCATCGCCACGAGCGCGGCAAGCGCGTCCTCCTCTCTTTACTGGACGCTGACTGATGGCACGGCCAGCGCCATCACCTCGCTGGTTTCGCCGAACTCCGAGAGTCCTTACCAGAGCATCGACAAGAACCTTGCCTACATGCAGGGCATGCTTTCGGCGATCGATACGCTGGCCAGCGGCGGCGATCCTTCCGTGGACAGCGCCAAGGAGAGAGCCAAGTGGTTTTCCGGCATCGGCATTGCCGGCCCGGGCCTGGTTGGCGGATCGATTCTTCTACTCAACAAGATCGCCATAGCCCTGTTCGTGGGGTTCGGGCCGCTGTTCATCGTCTGCCTGTTGTTCGAGCAGACAAAGTCGCTGTTCAGCAAGTGGCTGTTCTATGGCATCGGCACGATGTTCTCGCTGGCAGTCCTCAGCTTCATGGTGGGGCTGGCGAACAACGTGATCCAGTCCGTGGCGGCGGCGTTCCTGACCAAGTACGCGGCGATGCTGGCACTTGGTGGCGCAGGAATGAATGACGAAGGGATCACGTCGATGGCACTGCAGCAGGGCGGCCTGGGCTTGATCCTCACCACGTTGATCGTGAGTGCGCCGCCGATGGCTGCGGCGTTTTTTCAGGGGACGCTGGGAAGCTTCATGTCGTATTCGGCGTTTGGAAGCGTCGGCGCGAGTGGGGCTGCGCGTGATGCGCATGCGCTGGCGCAAGGGCGGGGGCCACAAGTTGGCCTGCCGCTGGGGCAAGGCGCCGCGAACGGCGGCGATCCTGCGTCGTTTCCCAATTCTTCCCAAGGAGGCGCCATGGTCCGAGCCACGCCTCAACCAGATGCAATCAAACAGGGCGTCGCCCGCCTTGGTAACACACGAGGAGTCGTATGAGGCATTCAAGAAACCTTGCTCTGCTAGCCGTTCTAGGCGCAATGTACATACCAACGGCATTCTCGGAGGGCCCATGCCCATCGGGACAGCGAATGGTCGGTCAGCAGGGTGCTCCCGGTGCAGTCTTTCCCATCTGTCAGCCCATCCCTGGCCATGGCAGTTCTCCGCCACAGCCGCGCGAGGTATGGGCCAACCGGTTCGGAGCAATAGCTTTTGACGGAAAGGCGGGCGCCGCAGGCATCGTCGCCGATCAGGACAGTGAATCCAAAGCGCAACAGATGGCGCTGGCAGAGTGCGCGAAGGATGGTGCCCAGGACTGCAAGATCAAGATGTCGTACGGCAACCAATGTGTTGCAGTTGCCTCCAGCGCCAACCGAAGCGGCTTTGCCCGCTCACCGGCTTTGCAGACTGCAGGGACCGAAGCCGTTGCCGCTTGCGGGGAGCCTTCTTGCACAGTCGTCTACAGCGCTTGCAGTCTTCCCGTACGCGTGCGATAGGCCCCAGAACCATGAAGCCACGTCTTGCCGGCGCTTTCATGCTTCTGGCGCTCCTCACCTCTGCATGCAACTCATCCATGAAAACACTCGACATCAAGCGCAACCCGAATCCGAAGATGCGATATGAGATCACGCTGACTGTTCACGATGCGCCAGGCGCGTTCGCGTCCGTGTCGGGATATATGCAGCATCAAGTTCTAGACAAAGCGTGCGTCCCGGAAATTCCATTCGAGGGGGCGAAGGTGATGCCCGACCACCCTGTCGACTTCGCGTTCACTCGTATCAACGATCAAGAGTACGTGGGCACCGTTTATCTCGATCTGCTCCAAGACGACGACTACTACGGACTGGGCGAGTGTCACTGGACCATGACACTCGCAGGCGTCGTCCTCAAGACGCAATCCGCGTCCTTCGTTTCATCCATTCCGTTGTCAAGCATCGTTGCGCGAACCCCAAATTCTGCATACCTTCCAAAGAAGGCCTACTTCGCGAAGGCCAGCGAACCCGCTGTCATGTCCATCAGCGGCATGCCGTTCGGAACACCCGTCGCTGAATATGCCGCCAAGCACCCTGAAGAATTCTTCGTCGTCACCTTGACGAGCAGTGAGATCCGCCAATGATCGCGGGCACTCGCGAACACGCTGCGCTTGCAAATGACGCTTACAGCGATCGATCGAAAGACATAGGTGGAGACAAGTTCGTCTTCATCGATGAAGTCCGCTACAGGATCCTTGCCACAGCGGACCGATCGTCCGGTTATCAGGGTACGGCTTACGAGCGCCTCGACACCGGCGCCGTGGTGATCGCCCATCGCGGTACCGAATCGGTCAAGGATGGCATCACAGACGCAAGCATGGTTGTCGTCGGCCGTAACAATCAACTCGACGATGCCATGGCCTTCACTCAGCGCGTTGTGGAAGAGGCCAGGAAATGGGCTGAACTGAAACACCAACCGCTCAATGTCACCGTCACCGGGCATTCTCTCGGCGGCACTCTGGCTGAGATCACAGCCGCCAAGTACGGCCTGCCCGCCGAGACGTTCAATGCCTACGGCCCCACGAGCCTGAAGGACCTCCGCGACCATGACGTCGATGTGAACGGCCGGTACCCCCATATCGTCAACCACGTCCGTGCCACCGATGTCGTGGGGGCCGGCAGCCCTCATTTCGGCGAGGTCCGTACCTATGCCACTCCGCAGGACATCGAGAGTTTGAAGCGGGGGCGCTACCTCGAAACGGGATTGCTTCACCTGCCCACCAATCCGTTCCTCACCGCTGACTTGTCTGCGCACAAGATGAGCAACTTTCTGCCCAACAACGATGCCACGGGCAGTTCGATCATCAACGCGGACAACGAAGCGCGGGCACGCACCTATCACGGTGCCATCGAACATTTCCACAAGGACGTTGTGCGGAACCGAATCGATCTGACGATGGTGGTCAATCGCGCTCCCTCACCGCTGCACGCACTGAATCCGCTCGACCCCGCAGTCAAGCTCAAGCTGCAGGCAATCGATGCGGGGATGACCATGACAGGTCAGATCGTGGCGAACCAGGTGACGCAGGGCGTGCGTGTGGCTGAGCGCACGGGGCAGCAAACTGCGCAGCTTGTGAGCGATGGCGCTGCCCGTGCGTATGAAGCGCTGACTCGTCCAGGTTCGTGGTTTGACAAGAAGACCGCGACGAATCCAGCTTCGGCTACGCGCCTGGATCAACCAGATCACCCCGACCACGCACTTTTCAAACAGGCCCAAGGTGGCGTGCATCTGATGGATGCAAAGGTCGGTCGCACGCCCGACGAGCGCAGCGACAACCTGGCCGCGGCGCTGGTGGTGGCTGCGCGCAGCGACAGCTTGAAGCGCATCGATCACGTGGTGCTGAGCACCGACAACTCCAAGGTGTTCGCCGTGCAGGGCGCGTTGGATTCGGCGCTCAAGAAGATTGCAAGCGTGCCAACGGTTGACGCCCTCGACACGCCGGTCGCGCAGAGCACCCGGATCCTGGATCAGGCCATTCAGCAGAAGGCGGTGGAGCAACAAGCACAGCGACAACGCCAAGACCCAATGCCCTCGCAACTTCAGCAGCGCTCCGGGGCAACGATGGCAATCTAGAACACGCGCGAACAGGGAGAAAAAGGATGAACCAAAAAAATGTGTCGAGCACAACCCATGACCGTATTCGCAGAAGGACGATGAAACGTCGCATGGGTTGGCTCGCCCTGGGTCTGGTGCTGCCGGCATACGGCCAGTTTTACGAGCCGCTCCAATTCCGCGCCAACGATCCATTTGTCTTTTGCCACTACGGGTACGAGCCACTGCAGATCAATGCCTGCTGGATCCCTGTTTCGCCGTACACGGGTGCGTTGGCATTGACGGGCGTGTGCGATCCACCCAATACCTACGGGCGGCCCTGGACGGCACGCGACATCCAGGCATTGCAGCAGTATGTGACCGCATGCCCCGCAGCCGTGAACAGCGGCGAGTGGTCGGGCAGTGGCGATCCTCAAACGACGCCTTTTCAGCATTGACCCGCAAGGGGCGGGTCCCTTCGAGTCGTCGCGGACGCATGCGCCACGACGTCGCCCAAATCCAATAGGTCTTGACATGAAACAAATCATCCGTCCTTCCGCACTCGCGCTCTGTCTTGCGCTGGCGGGCTGCAGCGGCAGCGACTCTTCAGCCGCGACCACATCGAGCACGGCGCAAGCATCGCGTGCTGTTCCGGACGCTGTCGCACCGACGACTTCTCCCACAGTCGCACCATCAAACCCCTACAAGAAGGACGAGTTGCAGGCCTTTGCAGGCGGCGGCACCCGGATTCTGAGTTCGCAGATCGGCGACTTGAATGGCGATGGTCGGCCTGACGCCCTGATCGTTCTCGATCCGCCGAGTACCAGCCAGACGGCAGGAGAAGGCCCATCGAGACCAATGCTGCTGGTGACTCGCAACGCTGATGGCCATCTCCAGGTGGCTGCACGCAACGACAGGATCGTTCCCTGCGAGCGATGCGGTGGTCTTGCGGGCGATCCCTTTGGTTACGCGCGCATCGACAAGGAGGGATTCACCTTGGTGACGGAAGGCGGCTCTCGCGGGCACTGGTGGAACGAATACACCTTCAAGTACGACACAGCGCGACGCAATTGGATGCTCGAAGAAGTCCGACGCGGCGTCAGGGACACGGTGGATGGCAGCGCCAGTGAGATCACGCTGACAGAGAAGAATTTAGGGACGGTGCGGTTTGAGGACTTCGACCCGTCCACATTGCCGCAAGTGACATTGCCCTGACTGCATCCTGCCGCAGAGCAGGGACGCAGAAAGCTCGACAGAAATGGAAAGAGGGAGTGAATGACGACAAATCGAGAAGCCCAGCTAATGCTGGATGCCGTGGCCGCGGGCATCAGGGCGCCGAAGGAATTGGCCAACTTCATGGCTCAGGTGACCTACGAATCCAGTGATCTCAAGCGGCTCGAAGAAGGTTTTCGATACACCAGGAACATCGCTCAGATCCCCGTTGACTCGGCGTTGCGAAAGGGTCGGGAAGCATTGGAGGCGGCTCGCCTGGAGGCATTGAGCGGCCGCCCTGAACAGCTGGCTGATCTTATGTACGGCGGTCGGATGGGCAACAACGAGCCTGGGGATGGATTCAGGTACCGCGGTCGCGGGTACATACAGTTGACCGGGAAGAATGGTTACCGTGAAGCGGGTGAGGTATTGGGTCTTGATCTTGTCGGTCACCCGGAGTTGGCCGCCGAACCGGAAACTGCCTCGAAGATTGCAGTCTGGTACTGGAACAGGTATGTGCACCGCGTCGCGCCCGAAGACGTCACAAGCGTCACCCATATCATCAACAATGGCGAAATCGGCCTGGCAGAGCGGAAGGCCCGCTTTGCAATTTGGGAAACCAAGCTCACTCCTGAGTTGATGGCAAGCCTGACCGGGAGCGAAGCGATCATTCCAGTGTCGACCGTGGCGCATCGACAAGCGGCGGCCAAGGTTGGCGCTCACGGTGAGGCCGTCCGCGAACTGCAAAACCAACTCAACAATCTCGGCTATACCGACAAGCGCGGCAATGCGCTCAAGGCTGACAGCCACTTCGGCGCCAACACCCTCTACGCCGTCAAAGCTTTTCAGCTGACCCATGGTCTGACGCCGGACGGCATCGCCGGCCCCCATACATTGGGCAAGCTTGATGCGTTGGTCCAACAGACAAGGCAGGCGCAGCAGGTTCCTGCTGCGCCCGTCGCTCAGATCGACAACGCCATGCATCCCGACCACGCGCTGTTCAAGCAGGCGCAAGGCGGTGTTCACAAGCTCGATGCCCAGGTCGGCCGCACACCCGATCTGCAGAGTGACAATCTGGCCGCTGCACTGGTGGTCACTGCGCGCAGCCACGGAATGAGCTCCATCGACCACGTGGTGCTGAGCACGGACACCTCCAAGGTGTTCGCAGTGCAGGGCGCATTGGATTCGGCGCTCAAGCGGGTCGCCAGCGTGCCGACGGTCGAAGCACTCAACACGCCGGTCGCTCAAAGCACGCAATGCCTGGATCGGACCATCGAGCAACAGCAACAGGCCGCGCTCACCCAGGCCCAGCTCGCGCAACAGTCGATGCGCGAGCCATCGCCTTCGCGCGTGTCATGAGCAGGCGACACTCGTGAACAAGTCCAAATTGTGCTGGGCAATCGGCCTGACTTTGATCGTCATGGTGGCGGCCAGCTACTTGTCTGGCTTCATCGTCCTGGTGTTGCTCCACCTCGGCGCCGAATCGCTCAGGTGGGACACCTACCTGGGCTACGTCAGGGCGCTCGACGTTCCACAGGTGCGACCCTATGCCGGCCACATCAAATGGGCCGGCTATATCGGCTTCGGCCTCCCGCTTGCCGCCTGGTCCGCCGCGCTGCTTCTGCTGGTCAGGAAAAAGCCACCCTCCCTCCACGGCGACGCGCGATTCGCGGAAGCCGGTGATCTGAGCAAAGTCGGCATGTTCAAGCCTTCGAGCAATGGCATCCTGGTGGGAAAGTTCAGGGGCGAACTGGTCCGGCTGGGCGGCCAGCAATTCGTGATCCTGGCTGCGCCGACGCGCTCCGGCAAGGGCGTGGGCGTGGTGATACCCAACCTGCTCGACTACCAGGAATCGATGGTGGTCCTGGACATCAAGCAGGAAAACTACGAACTCACCAGCGGCTGGCGAGCCACCCAGGGCCAGGCCATCTATCTGTTCAATCCGTTCGCCGAAGACCGGCGCACGCACCGCTGGAATCCGCTGAGCTATGTGTCGAAGGACCCCTCTTTCCGCGTGTCCGACTTGATGAGCATCGCGGCGATGCTCTACCCGGACGGATCGGACGACCAGAAATTCTGGGTCAGCCAGGCGCGGAATGCGTTCCTGGCCTTCACGCTGTACCTGTTCGAGAAACTGGAATTCGAAGTCAGGAACGGACTGCCACAAGAAGCACGAGCGACGCTTGGCGGCGTCTACCGCCTGTCATCGGGCGACGGCACGGATCTGCGCAAATACTACGAGGGCCTCTCGAAGGAACCGTTTCTCAGTGACAACACGAGGTCGGCCTTCGCGAACCTGTTGTCGCAAGCGGACGAGACTTTCGCTTCGATCCTGGGCTCGTTCAAGGAGCCTCTCAACGCCTGGATCAACCCGGTACTGGATGCGGCGACCAGCGCCGATGACTTCCTGCTGACGGACGTGCGGCGCAAGAAGATGACGATCTACATTGCCATTCAGCCCAACAAGCTGGCCGAGAGCCGGCTGATCGTGAATCTCTTCTTCAGCCAGCTCATCAATCTCAACACGCGCGAGTTGCCGCAGAACAATCCCGGCCTGAAGCACCAGTGCCTGCTGCTGATGGATGAATTCACTTCCATCGGAAAGGTGGACATCATTGCCAATGCGGTCTCCTACATGGCCGGCTACAACATCCGCCTGTTGCCCATCATCCAGAGCGTGGCGCAACTTGACGCCACCTACGGCAAGGAAGTCGCCCGCACCCTGATCACCAACCACGCGCTGCAGATTGTCTATGCGCCACGCGAGCAGCAGGATGCCAACGACTATTCGGAAATGCTCGGCTACACCACGGTGCGCAAGGAAAACCTGACGCGCAGCCGCGGCGACGTTTCACGCGGGCAGTCCGAGGAACGGCGCGCGCTCATGCTGCCGCAGGAACTGAAGGCCATGGGGCCGGACAAGGAAGTCTTCCTGTATGAAGGCATTCCTCATCCGGTGATGTGCGAGAAGATCCGCTACTACCAGGACCGCCGCTTCACGGCGCGTCTGCTGCCCAAAGTGGATATTCCCGCGCTGGCGATCTAGGCGGCCAGCAATTGCCGCAGCACGAACGGCAGGATGCCGCCGTGCTTGTAGTAGTCGACCTCGATCGGTGTATCGATGCGCAGGCGCACGGTCACCTCCTGGTGGCTACCGTCCGAACGGTGCACGACGAGCTTGACGTCCATCTGCGGCTTGAGTTCGCCGCCGATCACCACGTCGATCTTTTCTTCGCCGGCGAGCCCGAGGCTTTCCCACGAATCGGCACCGCGGAACTGCAACGGCAGCACGCCCATGCCGACGAGGTTGGCGCGGTGGATGCGCTCGAAGCTGCGGGCCACCACGGCCTTGATGCCGAGCAGCTGCGTGCCCTTGGCTGCCCAGTCGCGCGAAGAGCCGGTGCCGTATTCCTCGCCGCCGAAGACGATCGTCGGCACGTCTTGTGCGATGTATTTCATGGCGGCGTCGTAGATGAACATCTTCTCGCCACCCGGCTGGAAGAGCGTCACGCCGCCCTCTTCACGCGAGCCGTCGGCTCCGGCGGGAATCATGAGGTTCTTGATGCGCACGTTCGCGAAGGTGCCGCGCATCATCACGTCATGGTTGCCGCGGCGCGATCCGTAGCTGTTGAAATCAGCCTTCGACACGCCGTGTGCCTTGAGCCAGATTCCGGCGGGCGAGCTTTCCTTGATGGAGCCGGCCGGAGAGATGTGGTCGGTCGTGATCGAGTCGCCGAAGAGCGCCATGATGCGTGCGCCGGTAAAGCCGGCGTCGGTCGCATGCGGCTCCATCTTGAAGCCTTCGAAGAACGGCGGCTCGGCGATATAGGTGGACTTGGGCCAGTCGTAGACCTGCCCGGTCGTTCCCTTGATGCTGCTCCACAGCTTGCCGGGGTTGTCCTTGATCTGCTCGTAGTTCTTGCGGAATGCCTTGGCGTTCATGGCGTAGCGCAGGTTCTCGTCGATCTCCTTTGCGGTGGGCCAGATGTCGCCGAGATAGACGTCCTTGCCCTTCTTGCCCTTGCCAACGGGCTCGGTCATGAGATCGACCATGACGTTGCCGGCGATTGCATAGGCGACGACCAGCGGCGGCGAGGCGAGGAAGTTGGCCTTGATGTTGGGATGAATGCGTGCCTCGAAATTACGGTTTCCGGAAAGCACCGCAGCGCCGACCATGTTGTTCTTGGTGATCACCTCGTTGATCTCCGGTGCCAGGTCGCCGGCGTTGCCGATGCAGGTCGTGCACCCGTAGCCCGCGAGATAGAAGCCGAGCTTTTCCAGGTACGGCAGCAGTCCCGCCTTTTCGAGGTACTCGGTCACGATGCGCGAGCCGGGCGCCAGCGATGTCTTGATGTGCGGCTTGACGGTGAGCCCGGCCTCCACCGCCTTCTTGGCCAGCAGGCCGGCCGCGAGCATCACGCTTGGGTTGGACGTGTTGGTGCACGACGTGATGGCGGCGATCAGCACGTCACCGTTGCCGATCGTCACCTTGCCCGAGGGCGACTTGGGCGCCGCGGCGCCGACGTGTGCGGCTTCGCGCGTCGAGCGGTTCGCGACCATTTCGACATTGGGTCGCGGTGAGCCCGGCACCGGATCGTGATCCTGCTCGGCCGTCTCGCCTTCGTGCGTCAGGGGGAAGCGCACATTCAGCGTCTCGGCCGGCAGATTGAAGCCGTTGGCCTCGATGGGCTTGCTGTAAAGCTCCGAGAACTTGGTGGCGAGATGCCCGAGGTCGATGCGGTCCTGCGGCCGCTTCGGGCCGGCGAGGCTGGGCGTCACGGTACCGAGGTCGAGCTTGACGACCTTGGTGTAGTTGAGCGCGCCAGGCGCGGGCATTCCGAAAAGCCCTTGCGCCTTGTAGTAGGCCTCGAAGCGCTCGACTTCCTTGTCGGTGCGGCCGGTGCCCTTGAAATAAGCCACCGTCATCTCGTCGACGGGGAAGAAGCCCATCGTCGCGCCGTACTCGGGCGCCATGTTGCCGATGGTGGCGCGGTCCGGCACCGCGATCGATGCCGCACCCGGACCGAAGAACTCGACGAATTTGCCGACCACCTTCTCGCCGCGCAGGATCGCCGTGACGTAGAGCACCAGGTCGGTGGCCGTCATGCCCTCGCGGAGTTTGCCGGTGAGTTCGAAACCGACCACGTCGGGGGTCAGCATGTAGACCGGCTGTCCCAGCATCGCCGCTTCGGCCTCGATGCCGCCCACGCCCCAACCGACAACGCCAATGCCGTTGATCATGGTCGTGTGACTGTCGGTACCCACCAGCGAGTCTGGGTAGTACACGGGAGGATCGCCGCGGTCACTCGCGCTCTTGTAGACGCCGCGCGCAAAGTATTCGAGATTGACCTGATGCACGATGCCGAAGCCGGGCGGCACCACGCCGAAGGTGTCGAAGGCCTGCATGCCCCACTTCATGAACTGGTAGCGCTCGTTGTTGCGCTGGAATTCGAGCTTCATGTTGAGGTCAAGCGCCTTGGGCGTGCCGTAGTAGTCCACCATGACCGAGTGGTCCACCACGAGGTCGACCGGCACCAGCGGCTCGATGGTCTTGGGCGACTTGCCGAGCGACTTCGCCACGCTGCGCATGGCTGCAAGATCGGCCAGGAGCGGCACGCCGGTGAAATCCTGCAGCACCACGCGCGTCACGACGAAGGGAATCTCCTCGGTGCGCTCCGCATTGGGTGCCCAGTTGGCGAGTTGTTCGACGTGTTCCACCGTCACTTTCTGGCCATCGCAATTGCGCAGCACGGACTCGAGCACGATGCGGATCGAAACCGGCAGCTTCTCGACGTTCGGATACTGCTTGGCCAGGTCCTTGAGAGACCAGTACTTCCCGGCCTTGCCCGACGCGGTCTTGAAGGTTTTCAACAGGGGGGCAAAGGCGTGTGCCGGTTCTTTGGCCATAGGGAAACTCCTGTGAGGTCGTGGAAGCTCCGCAAAGATAGCAGGGTTCCACGACATCGGCAGTAATCTGGCACGCCGAACCACATCAAAGGCTCAGGTCGCCAGTGCCGCGCGTCCTGTATTGCGGCTTTGGCGAAGGCCGACCCACTGCAGTTCGGCTAGCACGACGACGGTCAGGGCCTGCGCCAGCACCCAGGCCCAGCCCAGCGCCGTGATGACGGACCCGGCAGTGGCCAGCAGCGCCACACAGGCCACCGCCCAGGCGAAGTTGCCTGCGACCACCAGCCCGATAAGGCGGCGCGGCGGCAACGCGCGACTCGCCATCCAGGCCGCCGCGGCGGCGTAGGCCAGCAGGAAGGTGCCGGTCGCGAGCAGCAGCGGCGCCGGCAGCCCGGTCATGCGGGCCATTCCATTCAAGAGCACGAACTGCAACGCCCCGGTGGCTGCACACGAAACGGCATCGACCCACATCACGCGGGACAGAAAACGAGGGGAAGCAAAGACGGACATGACAGACTCCTTGATCGACACGCTGCAGGCCCTTCCTGCTGCGTTGGGGTCCATCATTCCGGCTGTCCGGCGGCCGGTCGATGACGTGAAAGGTCATGGCCGCGGCGCAAGGCTTCACTAGGATGGCAGCCATGAGCACCCACCAACCCTCCCCCACAGCGGCCGATCCGTTCGGCACTCACCTGCGCCACTGGCGCCAGCATCGCCGCCTGAGTCAACTCGATCTGGCCAACGAGGCGCAGATCTCGACCCGCCACCTCAGCTATGTGGAGACCGGGCGCGCCGAGCCGAGCCGGGAAATGGTCCTGCGCCTGGCCGAACGGCTCGAAGTGCCCTTGCGGGAGCGCAATGCCCTGCTGGTGGCCGCGGGTTACGCGCCGATGTACCGGCAGCGTTCGCTGGACGATCCCGCGCTGGCCTCGGCCAAGCGGGCGGTGGACCTGGTCCTGAAAGGGCACGAGCCATTTCCCGCGCTGGCCGTCGATCGGCACTGGAACCTGGTCGCGCACAACGCGCTGGTGCCCTTGCTGATGGCCGGCGCGGCACCGGAACTGGTCGAGCCGCCGATCAATGTCCTCCGCCTCAGCCTGCATCCAAACGGCCTGGCCCCCAGGATCGCCAACCTGCACCAATGGCGCGCGCACCTGCTCGAGCGCCTTCAACAGCAGATCGCCGCAACGGGCGACGCCTCGTTGTCGGCGCTGCACGACGAACTGGCCGCCTATCCGTTGCCGAACGTCAGCCACGACGCCCCCGCCGCCGGCGGCGAACTGACCAACGTGGTGGTGCCCTTCCAACTCGTGACACCGGACGGTTTGCTGAGCTTCATCAGCACCACGACCATCTTCGGCACGCCGGTGGACGTCACGCTGCAGGAACTCGCGGTGGAATCGTTCTTTCCGGCGGATGCGCAAACAGCAAAGGCGCTGGCTGTGCTGGCCGGGCAAAAGCCGGGCTGAGTCGGCTCGATCGCGACAAACAAAAAGCCCCGCCAAGGCGGGGCTCTCTGAAGGTTTGTGCGTCGATCAGGCAGCGACCGTCGCCGCAACTTCCTTGTAGTCGTCGATCTTGTCGAAGTTCAGGTACTGGTAAATCTGCTTGCTGGAAGCGTCGATCACGCCGACATCCGTCATGTACTCCTCACGCGTCGGGATGCGGCCGAGGCGCGAGCAGATCGCGGCAAGTTCGGCGCTTCCGAGGTAGACGTTGGTGTTCTTGCCCAGGCGGTTCGGGAAGTTCCGCGTGCTGGTCGACATCACCGTCGCGCCTTCGCGCACCTGCGCCTGGTTGCCCATGCACAGCGAGCAACCCGGCATCTCGGTGCGGGCGCCGGCGTTGCCGAACACGCCGTAGTGGCCTTCCTCGGTGAGCTGATGCGCGTCCATCTTGGTCGGGGGCGCGATCCACAGCTTGACCGGGATGTCGCGCTTGCCTTCGAGCAGCTTGGACGCCGCGCGGAAGTGGCCGATGTTCGTCATGCACGAGCCGATGAACACTTCGTCGATCTTCGCGCCGGCAACGTCGGACAGCGTCTTCACGTCGTCAGGATCGTTCGGGCAGGCCACGATGGGTTCGTGGATGTCGGCCAGGTCAATCTCGATCACGGCCGCGTAGTCGGCATCGGCATCGCCCTTGAGCAATTGCGGGTCCTTGAGCCAGGCCTCTTGCGCGGCGATGCGGCGAGCCAGCGTGCGGGCGTCGGCGTAGCCTTCGGCGATCATCCACTTCATCAGCGTGACGTTGCTGTTGATGTACTCGATGATCGGTTCCTTGTTCAGGTGCACCGTGCAACCGGCGGCCGAACGCTCGGCCGAGGCGTCGCTCAGCTCGAAGGCTTGCTCGACCTTGAGATCCGGCAGGCCTTCGATTTCGAGGATGCGGCCCGAGAAGATGTTCTTCTTGCCCTTCTTCTCGACCGTCAGCAGTCCCGACTTGATGGCGTAGAGCGGAATCGCGTTGACCAGGTCGCGCAGCGTCACGCCCGGCTGCATCTTGCCCTTGAAGCGCACGAGCACCGATTCAGGCATGTCGAGTGGCATCACGCCGGTAGCGGCCGCGAAGGCCACGAGGCCCGAGCCGGCCGGGAAGCTGATGCCGATCGGAAAGCGCGTGTGGCTGTCGCCGCCGGTGCCGACGGTGTCGGGCGTCAGCAGGCGGTTCAGCCAGCTGTGGATCACGCCGTCGCCCGGACGCAGCGAGACACCGCCGCGCGTCGCCATGAAGTCAGGCAGTTCATGGTGCATCTTCACGTCGACCTTCTTCGGATAGGCCGCCGTGTGGCAGAACGATTGCATGACCAGGTCGGCGCTGAAGCCCAGGCAGGCCAGGTCCTTCAACTCGTCGCGGGTCATCGGGCCGGTGGTGTCCTGGCTGCCGACCGAAGTCATCTTCGGCTCGCAGTACGTACCCGGGCGCACGCCCTGCCCTTCGGGCAGACCGCAGGCGCGGCCGACCATCTTTTGCGCGAGCGAGAAGCCCTTCCTGGTGTCGACCGGGCTGACCGGCAGACGGAACAGCGTCGACACCGGCAGGCCCAGGGCTTCGCGCGCCTTGGCCGTGAGGCCGCGGCCGATGATCAGCGGAATGCGGCCACCGGCGCGCACTTCGTCGAAGAGCACGTCGCTCTTGACGGAGAACTCGGCAATCACCTTGCCATCCTTGAGCGCCTTGCCCTCGTAGGGGCGCAGTTCGACGACGTCGCCCATGTTCATCTGGCTGACGTCGAGTTCGATCGGCAGCGCGCCCGAGTCTTCCATCGTGTTGTAGAAGATCGGCGCAATCTTGCCGCCCAGGCAGACACCGCCGAAGCGCTTGTTCGGCACGAAGGGAATGTCTTCGCCGGTGAACCAGAGCACCGAGTTGGTCGCGCTCTTGCGCGACGAGCCCGTGCCGACGACGTCGCCGGCGTAGGCAACCAGGTGGCCGCGTGCGCGCAGGTCTTCGATGAACTTCACCGGGCCGCGCTTGCCGTCCTCCTCGGGAACGATGCCGGGGCGTGCATTCTTGTGCATCGCGAGTGCGTGCATCGGGATGTCCGGACGCGTGGTCGCATCGGGTGCGGGCGACAGGTCGTCGGTGTTGATCTCGCCCGCCACCTTGAAGATGCTGACGGTGATGCTTTGCGGCACTTCGGGACGGCTGGTGAACCACTCGGCGTCGGCCCAGCTCTGCAGCACGGCCTTGGCGTTGGCATTGCCCTTGTCGGCCTTTTCCTTGACGTCGTGGAATTGGTCGAACATCAGGAGCGTTTTCTTGAGGCCTTCGGCCGCGACGGCGCCGACTTCGGCGTCGTCCAGCAGGTCGACCAGCGGTCCGATGTTGTAGCCGCCGAGCATCGTGCCGAGCAATTCGGTGGCGCGAGCGCGCGACAACAGTGCGCTCTTTTCGGTACCGTGTGCCACGGCGGCGAGGTAGCTCGCCTTGACCTTGGCTGCGTCGTCCACGCCCGCAGGCACGCGATGCGTCAGCAGGTTGAGCAGGAACTCGGCTTCGGCGACGTTCGGCGCCTTCATGAGCTCGATCAGTTCGGCGGTCTGCTTGGCAGTCAGCGGCAGCGGCGGGATGCCGAGCGCGGCGCGCTCGGCAACATGGTCAACGTAGGCTTGCAACATCTTTCTTTTCTCCGGATACACAAATGGGCGGGCGGCTCCCGCTCGGGAAGCAAGAGCCGCGCCTTGGGGACGGCTACTTCTTGACGGGGGTCGCCGAGTCGGCGCCTTCGAACAGGCTCTTCGGCGGATTCTTTTTCATGTCCTCGGCGACCTCGACCTGCTTGGCCGCCTGGCATTCATCGGCCAGCCGCAAGCCTTGCTTCTGGCTCATCAACATCGACTTGTTGCCGAGTTGCAGCCACATCGCACCTGCGGACGGGTCCTCCAGGCGGATCGCGCCGGTACGGCTTTCGACCGGGTGGATGCGATAGCGCTTGCCGTCATGCGTCAGGATGAAGAAGCCGGGCTTCTTCTCGTCGGCCTGGATGTTCACGCTGGCGCCGAGTTCGCACTTGATGACGCCCGTGTAGACGCGTTCGGCGACTTTCAGGTCTTCAGCCGACAGGGTGACGTCAGTCTCCTCACTGATCGGCTGCTTTTCTTCCATCTTCTTGACGATCTTCTTGGGCAGCACCTTGTGGGTGACCTTCGGCTTCTTCGCCGGGGCATCGGCTTGGGCCATTGCTGCCAGCGGCATTGCGAAGGCGGCAGCGGCAATCAGCGCAATTGTCTTCATGGTGTGGTTCTTTCGCGGGTTGGGTTTCAGGATGACGACGGGGCAAACCACGCCTGCGCCTCGGTTGGCAAGGTGCGGCCTGTGGCATGCGCCCGTTCTAGGACCTGCCAGAAATGTCGGTAACTGGCGCGGTCATGCAATGTGCCATCGATGCTGACCGGTGCCCAAGCGGCACCAGCCGCGGTCGCAATGATTTTTGTAGCGATTTGAATCTGCCGATCATCGGGTGCGAATGCTTCGAGGATCGGGCGGATCTGGCTGGGATGGATGCTCCACATGCGCGTGAAGCCGAACTCGTTGGCCGCCTTCTTCGCCGCGCTGCGCATCGCTTCGACATCGTTGAATTCGGTGACAACGCAATGCGAAGGCACCTTGCCGTGCGCATGGGCGGCGGAAGCGATTTCGAGCTTTGCACGCACCACGAGCGGATGGGTGAACTGTCCCGCAGCCCCCATGCCCTCGGCAGGAATCGCGCCTCCATGGGCGGACACGAAATCCATCAGGCCGAAGCTGAGTGATTGCACCCGTGGATGCGCGGCGATCTCGAAGACATGGTGAACCGCGAGCGGCGATTCGATCAGCACGTGCAGCGGCAGTGCCTCGGCGCTGGCGGCGTCGAGGGCCTCGACCGCAGCGTGCACGTCTTCGATCGACTCGACCTTGGGCACCATCAGATGGCTCAGCCGATGTCCCGCCCGCCCCGCAATGGTGATCACATCACCGGCAAAAGCTGGATGATCGACCGGATGCACCCTCGCGCCGACACGCATGCCTGGAGCGGCGGAGAGCGCAAGTTCGGTGACGAGTGCCGCATGTTCGGCCTCGCCACCCACGGGCGCGCCGTCCTCGCAATCGAGCGTGACGTCGAAGACGCAGGCACCAAACTCCGCGGCCATCTCGGCCTGCAACGCGAGGCTCTTGCGCATACGCGCTTCGACCCCGCTGTAGTGATCGCAAACCGGCAGCACGACCGCGCCGGCCTGGGCGCCAAGAAGAACCTGGCGCGGATGAACAACTGAAGAATCCGCGCTCATCGTGACAACCTCATGCCTTTCGTTTCGCGACGATGAACATGCGCGGAAATGCAAGCAGCAAGCGGCCATCGGCGCGCGGCGGATAAGCCGTTGCGATCCGACGTTCGTATTCCGCCAGGTAGCTGGCCTGCAACTCGGGCGTCAAGCGATCGACGAAGGGCTTCAGACCGGTGCCGCGAACCCATTCGACGATCGCGGCCGCGGAAGCCATCGGGTGCTGATAGGCAGTGCGCCAGACGTCGACCTTTTCTGCATCTGCGGCGAGGAGGTCGTAGTAGCCCTCGATCCCCAGCAGATCCGTCCGCAGCTTGTCGGCATTGCCGATTGCGTGCGCCCAGGGAGCTTCTCCGGCGACTTCGCGCATCAGGCGATGCGTGGGTTCTTGCCGGTTGTCGGGCATCTGGATCGCCAGGACACCGCCCGGCGCCAAGGCTGCGAAGAGTCTCGGGATCAGGGTCTCGTGATCAGGTACCCATTGAAGGGCGGCGTTGGCGTAGATGAGGTCGGGCGGCGACTCGGGCCGCCACGTTGCGATGTCGCTCAGTTCGAAGCGCGCTTGCGGCAGGCGCTCGCGCGCGCTCGCCAGCATGGCATCGGAATTGTCGGTCCCGACGACTTGCGCCGTCGGAAACCGATGCACCAGCAGCTCGGTGGAGTTGCCCGGCCCGCAGCCGAGGTCGAACACGCGCGCGGCTTCGGCCAGTGGCACCCGCGCAAGCAACTCCTGCGCGGGGCGCGTGCGCTCATCCTCGTAGCGACGATAGAGCGCGGGGTTCCAGTCGAGCATGGCCGGCGGATGCGTGCTCAGAGCAGATGGGCGACGCCAGCCTGTTCGTCTTGCAATTCCTTGAGCGTCTTGTTGATGCGCTCCTGGCTGAAGGCGTCGATGTCGAGGCCCTCGATCAGCTTGTACTCGCCGTTTTCGGTGGTGACCGGGAAGCCGAAGATCACGTCCTTGGGAATGCCGTACTGACCGTCGGACGGGATGCCCATCGTGACCCACTTGCCATTGGAGCCCAGTGCCCAGTCGCGCATGTGGTCGATGGCGGCATTGGCAGCCGAGGCGGCCGAAGAGAGGCCGCGCGCATCGATGATGGCGGCGCCGCGCTTGCCGACGGTCGGCAGGAACACGTCGGCATTCCAGACCTGGTCGTTGATCAAGTCCTTGACGCTCTTGCCACCGACGGTGGCAAAGCGGTAGTCGGCGTACATCGTGGGCGAGTGGTTGCCCCAGACGGTGAGCTTTTCGATGTCGCCCACGGCGGTGCCGGTCTTGGCGGCAATCTGGCTGGCGGCGCGGTTGTGGTCCAGGCGCAGCATGGCGGTGAAGTTCTTGCGCGGCAGGCTGGGCGCGCTCTTCATCGCGATGTAGGCATTGGTGTTGGCGGGGTTGCCGACCACGAGCACCTTGACGTTGCGGCTCGCAACCTGGTCGAGGGCCTTGCCCTGGGCCGTGAAGATCTGGGCGTTGGCGGCCAGCAGGTCTGCACGCTCCATGCCGGGGCCACGGGGACGCGCACCGACGAGCAGTGCATAGTCAGCGTCCTTGAAGGCGACGAGCGGGTCACCGGTCGGGATGACGCCGGCGAGCAGCGGAAACGCGCAGTCTTCGAGTTCCATGATCACGCCCTTGAGCGCCTTCTGGGCTTTCTCGTCGGGGATCTCGAGCAGTTGCAGGATGACCGGCTGGTCCTTGCCGAGCATTTCGCCGGAGGCGATGCGGAACAGCAGGGCGTAACCGATTTGGCCAGCGGCACCGGTGACGGCAACGCGAACAGGCTTTTTGCTCATGGGAAAACTCCAGGAAATGGTGAAACGGTGCATGGCCGCGGAGTGCGGCCGCGAGGTCGGCCCGGACGATGGCGCCCTGGCTTCAGGCCGTCTCGGATTTTATGCCGATTTACTGTTTTGATGGCGCCTGTCTTATGTCTTATATAAGATGTCGACCCGAAGACGCCATTGAAGCGCGCGACCGATGCCATGACCACCACCCCTACCGCCATCGCGGATCTCTCGACACCGTCGTTCAGCCCGCTCTATCAGCAGATCAAGTCGTTGATCCTGCAGAGCCTGCACGCCGGCGAATGGAAGCCGGGGGAACCGATCCCGAGCGAAATCGACCTCGCCGCGCGTTTCCGCGTCAGCCAAGGCACGGTACGCAAGGCGATCGACGAATTGGCGGCCGAAAATCTCGTGGTGCGGCGCCAGGGCAAGGGCACCTTCGTCGCGACACACGCCGAGCAACACGTCCAGTATCGTTTTTTGAAGCTGGTGCCCGACAGCGGCGATGTCGACAGCGAAGGGCCGGCCGAGCGCGAAATCGTCGACTGCCGTCGGCAGCGCGCCGCCGCCGATGTCGCCCGCGCACTGGCCCTGCGCACCGGCGATGCAGTGCTGCAGGTGCGACGCGTGCTGGCCTACCGCGGCACACCCACCATCCTCGAAGACCTCTGGCTACCGGGAGCCCCCTTCAAGGGTCTGACGGCGGAGCGCCTCACCGCGTGGCACGGCCCCATGTACTCATTGTTCGAGACGGAGTTCGGCGTTCGCATGGTCCGCGCCGAAGAAAAGATTCGCGCCGTACTGCCCGACGAAGAACAAGCGACGCTTCTCGCCGTCACGACGGCGACACCGCTGCTGAGCGTAGAGCGCGTGGCCCATACGTACCACGACACCCCGATGGAATTGCGTCGCGGCCTCTACAGGACCGACACCCATCACTACCGCAACGAACTCGGGTGATGATCTGTCTCTTCCCTTCCCTTCAAGCAATGCGCGCACACTCCCGTCCCGGGGCTGCCGCGGAACCGGCTTCACCCGGCCGCAGGCAACTCCCACGACTAGGGGTTGGTAACCATACGACGTGGGCAAGCCTGGGTGCGAGCAACAAGCGTGTTGCGTTGCAATAGAATTTTGAGTTGTTTGCATTTCTGCTACAGATTGCCGCCCCCCTAAAAAAATACTGAAAGCCCCCATGACAGAGCTGGCCACACCACCCCGACCGCAGCGGCGCGAGTTCCGCAACATCAACGCCATCACCGATCTGACGACCTACCGGCTTCCTCCGGCCGGCCTCGTGTCGATCCTCCACCGCGTGAGCGGCGCGCTGATGTTCCTGCTGCTGCCCTTCATCATCTGGATGTTCGACACGTCGGTGTCTTCCGAGATTTCGTTCGCTCGCTTCAAGGCTGCCTTCAACAGCGGCCTTGGTTTCGTTCCGGGCTGGTTCATCAAGCTCGTTGCGCTCGCGCTGATCTGGGCCTACCTGCACCACATCATCGCCGGCCTGCGCCATCTGTGGATGGACGTGAGCCACGCTGCGGTGAGCAAGGAATTCGGCAAGAGCTCGGCCATTGCCACGCTGGCGCTCAGCATCCTGCTGACCGTCGTCCTCGGCGCCAAGCTGTTCGGCCTGTACTGAAAGGGAGCAATCGATGTCTGTGAACTACGGCTCCAAGCGCACCGTCGTCGGCGCGCATTACGGCTTGCGCGACTGGCTCAGCCAGCGCGTCACCGGCGCCCTGATGGCGCTCTTCACCATCATCCTGCTGGCACAGGTGATCTTCTCGCGCGGTCCGATCGGCTATGACACTTGGGCCGGCATCTTTGCCGCGCAATGGATGAAGGTGCTCACCTTCGTGGTGATTGCCTCGCTGCTCTATCACGTCTGGGTCGGCATGCGCGACATCTGGATGGACTACGTCCAGCCCGTCGGCATCCGCCTCGTGCTGCAAGTTTTCACGATCGTCTGGCTTCTGGCGTGCGCAGGTTGGGCCATTCAAGTGCTTTGGAGGCTGTGATGCCCCCAAGCTTTTCGTTTCACGTAATCGCTGCCCCCCGAGGGGGCGAGGCCTCCCTTGGGGCGGCCCGGCAGGAGTCCTGACCCCATGACCTATACAAAAGAACAAATCACGAAGCGCAAGTTCGACGTCGTCATCGTCGGTGCCGGCGGCTCCGGCATGCGCGCCTCGCTGCAGCTGGCGCGGGCCGGCCTCAATGTCGCCGTTCTGTCCAAGGTGTTTCCGACGCGCTCGCACACCGTCGCGGCGCAGGGCGGCGTTGGCGCCTCGCTCGGCAACATGAGCGAAGACAACTGGCACTACCACTTCTACGACACGATCAAGGGTTCCGACTGGCTCGGCGACCAGGATGCGATCGAGTTCATGTGCCGCGAAGCACCAAAGGTTGTGTACGAGCTCGAACACTTCGGCATGCCCTTCGACCGCAATCCGGACGGCACGATCTATCAGCGCCCTTTCGGCGGCCACACGGCCAACTACGGCGAGAAGCCGGTGCAGCGTGCCTGCGCGGCGGCTGACCGCACCGGCCACGCGATGCTGCACACGCTCTATCAGAAGAACGTCGAAGCACGCACGCAGTTCTTCGTCGAGTGGATGGCACTGGACTTGATCCGCGACGCCGAAGGCGACGTGGTCGGCGTGACGGCACTCGAAATGGAAACCGGCGACCTGCACATCCTGCAGGCCAAGACCGTGCTGCTGGCCACCGGCGGCGCCGGGCGCATCTTCGCGGCATCGACCAACGCATTCATCAACACCGGCGACGGGCTCGGCATGGCCGCACGTGCGGGCATCCCGCTGCAGGACATGGAGTTCTGGCAGTTCCACCCGACCGGCGTGGCCGGCGCCGGGGTGCTGTTGACCGAAGGCTGCCGCGGCGAAGGCGCGATCCTGCTGAACAGCAACGGTGAACGCTTCATGGAGCGTTACGCACCGACGCTCAAGGACCTCGCACCGCGTGACTTCGTCTCGCGTTCGATGGACCAGGAAATCAAGGAAGGCCGAGGCTGCGGGCCCAACAAGGACTACGTGCTGCTCAAGCTGGATCACCTCGGCGCCGAAACGATCCACAAGCGCCTGCCCTCGGTGTATGAGATCGGCATCAACTTCGCCAACGTCGACATCACCAAGGAACCGATCCCGGTCGTGCCGACCATCCACTACCAGATGGGCGGCATCCCCACCAACATCAACGGCCAGGTCGTCATCCAGAAGGGCGAGGAAAACAGCGCCGTGGTTCACGGCCTCTACGCCGTCGGCGAATGCTCGTGCGTGAGCGTGCACGGCGCGAACCGCCTGGGCACGAACTCACTGCTCGATCTGCTGGTGTTCGGCCGCGCAGCCGGCAACCACATCGTCGAGTTCAACGACAAGCTCAAGGAGCACAAGGACCTGCCGGCCGACGCCGCCGACCGCACATTGGAGCGTCTCAACCAACTCGAGCGCTCCGCCAGCGGCGAATACGCCCAGGACGTGGCCAACGAAATCCGGTCGGTCATGCAGCAGCACGCCGCGGTGTTCCGCAAGCAGGCATCCATGGACGAAGGCGTCCAGAAGATCGCAGCCGTGCGTGAACGCGTCGCGGAAGTCACTCTCAAGGACAAGTCGCGCGTTTTCAACACCGCGCGCATCGAAGCCCTGGAAGTCGACAATCTCATCGAAGTCGCGCAGGCCACGATGGTTTCGGCCGCCGCTCGCAAGGAATGCCGTGGCGCGCACACGGTCGAGGACTACGAGCGCCCGGCGGACGATCCGGTCGCGCCGCTCGGCCGGGACGACGCGAACTGGATGAAGCACACGCTCTGGTACAGCCAGGACAACCGCCTCTCGTACAAGCCTGTCAAGCTGCAGCCGCTGACCGTAGAGTCCGTGCCGCCCAAGGTCCGCACGTTCTGAGATTCCACGACACAAGCATTACAAGGCATCACGATGAAGCGCACATTCCAAATCTACCGTTACGACCCGGACAAGGACGCCAAGCCCTACATGCAGACCATCGAGATCGAACTCGACGGCCACGAGCGCATGCTGCTGGACGCCCTGATGAAGCTCAAGGCGCAAGATCCTTCCTTGTCGTTCCGCCGCTCCTGCCGCGAAGGCGTTTGCGGCTCGGACGCCATGAACATCAACGGCAAGAACGGCTTGGCCTGCCTGACCAACATGCTCACGCTCAAGGGCACGATCGTGCTGAAGCCGCTGCCCGGCCTGCCGGTGATCCGCGACCTGATCGTGGACATGACGCAGTTCTTCAAGCAGTACAACTCGATCAAGCCGTACCTGCAGAACGACACGGTGCCGCCCGAAAAGGAACGTCTCCAGTCACCCGAGGAGCGCGACGAGCTCAACGGCCTCTACGAGTGCATCCTGTGCGCGAGCTGCTCGACCAGCTGCCCGAGCTTCTGGTGGAATCCCGACAAGTTCGTCGGCCCCGCCGGGCTGCTGCAGGCCTATCGCTTCATTGCCGACAGCCGTGACGAAGCCACCGGCGAGCGCCTCGACAACCTCGAAGACCCGTACCGCCTGTTCCGCTGCCACACCATCATGAACTGTGTGGACGTGTGCCCCAAGGGCTTGAACCCGACCAAGGCCATCGGCAAGATCAAGGAATTGATGGTGCGCCGCGCCATCTGACAAAAGCCTTGGACATCATGCAAGCCACCGACGATCTCAACCAGCCGATCGGCGTACGCGCGCTGAGCAAGCTGAAATGGCGTTGCCGGCGCGGCTTGCTCGAAAACGACCTGTTCATTGCCCGTTTCTTCGAGCGGCACGAGGCAAGCCTGACCCTTGGGCAGGCGCAGGCACTGGAGACATTAATGGACCTGTCGGACAACGATCTGCTCGACCTTTTGCTTCGTCGAAAGGAGCCCGAGCCCGGATGGGCCGGTGCCGGAGTGATCGAACTGCTGCAGTTGATGCGCACTGACGGCGCGCAATTCCTATCTTCCTGAACATTTCCATTGAAAGACCCGAAATGAAAGCATCCGAGACCAAGGCCACCCTGTCGTTCAGCAACGGCGGACAGAACGTCGACCTACCGATCTACAAGGGAACGATGGGCCCCGACGTGATCGACATCCGCAAGCTCTACGCCCAGACGGGTATGTTCACCTACGACCCTGGCTTCATGTCGACGGCCTCGTGCGAATCGGCCATCACCTACATCGACGGCGACAAGGGCGAACTGCTCTACCGCGGCTATCCCATCGAGCAACTCGCGACCAACTGCGACTTCCTCGAGACCTGCCACCTGCTGCTGTACGGTGAACTGCCCAACCCGGACCAGAAGGTCAACTTCACGAAGCTCGTGACCAACCACACGATGGTCAACGAGCAGATGCAGTTCTTCCTGCGCGGCTTCCGCCGTGATGCCCATCCGATGGCCATCATGACCGGCCTGGTCGGCGCGCTCTCGGCCTTCTATCACGACAGCACGGACATCAACAATCCGAAGCACCGCGAAATCGCCGCGATCCGCCTGATCGCCAAGATGCCGACGCTGGTGGCCATGGCCTACAAGTACACCGTGGGCCAGCCCTACATGTACCCGAAGAACGAACTCAGCTATGCAGGCAACTTCCTGCACATGATGTTCGCGACGCCGTGCGAAGAGTACAAGGTGAGCCCGGTGCTCGAGCGCGCGCTCGACCGCATCTTCATCCTGCACGCAGACCACGAGCAAAACGCCTCGACCTCGACCGTGCGCCTGTGCGGCTCGTCGGGCACCAACCCGTTCGCGGCGATCGCGGCCGGCGTGGCCTGCCTCTGGGGCCCTGCCCACGGCGGTGCCAACGAAGCAGCGCTCAACATGCTCTACGACATCCAGAAGGCTGGCGGCGTCGAGAAGATCGGCGAGTTCATCAAGCAGGTCAAGGACAAGAACTCGAATGTCAAGCTGATGGGCTTCGGGCATCGGGTCTACAAGAACTACGATCCGCGCGCGAAGCTGATGCAGGAAACCTGCAAGGAAGTGCTCGGCGAACTGGGCCTCGAGAATGATCCGCTGTTCAAGCTGGCCATGGCCCTCGAGAAGATCGCACTGGAAGACGAATACTTCGTGTCGCGCAAGCTCTACCCGAATGTCGACTTCTACTCGGGCATCGTGCAGCGCGCCATCGGCATCCCGGTCCCGCTGTTCACCGCCATCTTTGCGCTCGCGCGCACTGTCGGCTGGATTGCCCAGTTGAACGAAATGATCGGCGACCCCGACTACAAGATCGGTCGTCCTCGCCAGTTGTTCGAAGGTTCGCCCAAGCGCGACGTCAAGCCGATCACGCAACGCTGATCACCGCTTTGCCCTCACCCAGGAAAGCTGCCTTCGGGCAGCTTTTTTGCGTTTTGGCTTACATGGCCTGAATGGGCGGGACGGTAATTTTGGAATCGGAGGGTCACTCCTTCATTCACCTGTTCCTTTCGATTCCTAAGGAGTTCCGTCATGAAAAAAATCGCTGCAATGATGGCCGTCACTTTTGCCTTGGTCATCCCGCTCGCTGGATGCAACACCATGAAGGGCGCAGGCCAGGATATTCAGAAGGGTGGCCAAAAGATGGAAGACGCGGCGACGACGAAGAAGCAGTGAGGATTTGGACGCCCGCGGCGCTCATCGCGCCGCGGCAATGAAGTCATCGCAGATCACGATGACTCAACCCCCAAAACAAGGAGAAAATAGGGCCCACCATCTCTGAACGAGATGCCAGAGCCCCTATGACTTCCTCCGAACGCAGTTTCGCCCGCCGCATCGACCTGACGTCGCTGCAGTTGTTCGTGGCCGTCTGCGAACTGGGCAGCATCGGACGGGCAGCGGAGCGCGAGTTCATTGCGGCTTCGGCCATCAGCAAGCGCCTGTCGGACCTGGAAGCCACCCTTGGCA
Organism: Variovorax sp. 10L426; assembly: GCF_056395305.1. NCBI lineage: Bacteria > Pseudomonadati > Pseudomonadota > Betaproteobacteria > Burkholderiales > Comamonadaceae > Variovorax > Variovorax sp. 10L426. Next base: position 164,559 of record NZ_JBFTJF010000008.1, read on the forward strand.
CCCCCCTCCTCTATCGCCACGCGCGCGGCGTCGACCTGACACCCGCGGGCGAAAGCCTGCTCCATCACGCCCGCTCGGTGCTCTACAGCCTCGAAAAGATGCAGGGCGAGCTCAGCGAATACGCGGACGGCGTGCGAGGCCACGTTCGCGTCCACGCCAACATCTCGGCCATCGTCCAGTTCCTGCCGGAAGACCTCGGCGCATTCACGCGCGAGCACGACGCCATCAAGATCGATCTTGAAGAGCATCTCAGCAGCGAGGTCGTGCGGGCGGTCCACGAAGGCGCCGCCGACCTGGGCGTCTGCCATCTGCCGGAGGGCACGAGCGAACTGCAGAGCCTTCCCTATCGCAAGGATGCGCTGGTGTTGGTCGTGCCGGCGCGACATCCGCTTGCGTCGAAACAGGCGGTCGACTTCGCCGATTCCCTGGATTTCGACCACGTCGGGCTGCACACCAACAGCTCCATCTACGTCGCCATGCACCAAGCCGCGCTGGCCCAGAACCGCGCGATCAAGCTTCGCATTCACGTGACGGGACTCGACGCGATGTGCCGGATGATCGACAACGGCCTCGGCATCGGCGTGATGCCGCTTCGCGCCTTCGAGCTCATGCAAGGCGGCATCGGCCGCGGCCTGAAGAACATCGCGCTCAACGACCGGTGGGCCGCGCGGGAGATTCGCCTGGTCGCGCGCGATTTCTCCACCCTCCCGGTAGCGGCCCGCATGCTCGTCACGCACCTGCACTCGCCTTCCTCGGCGCCCGAACAACTCGCCGCATAAGACATTCATTTCCCCACGAAAGAGACCACCATGTCACGCACGCTTTACGACAAGCTCTGGGACGAACACGTCGTCCACACCGAGGAAGACGGCACCGCGATCCTCTACATCGACCGTCACCTCGTCCATGAAGTGACCAGCCCCCAGGCTTTCGAAGGCCTGCGCGAAGCCGGGCGCAAGCTGTGGCGTATCAGCTCCGTGGTGGCGACCGCCGACCACAACACACCGACCACCCACTGGGAGCGCGGCTACGACGGCATCGAGGATCCGATCAGCAAGGAGCAGATCACCACGCTCGACAGCAACATCAAGGAATTCGGCGCCGCCGCGTTCTTCCCGTTCCTGAGCAAGCGCCAGGGCATCGTGCATGTGATCGGCCCCGAATCGGGCGCCACGCTGCCGGGCATGACCGTCGTGTGCGGCGACTCTCACACCTCCACGCACGGCGCCTTCGGCGCGCTCGCGCACGGCATCGGCACCAGCGAGGTCGAACACGTCATGGCCACGCAGACGCTGCTCGCCAAGAAGGCCAAGAACCTGCTCGTGAAAGTCGAGGGCAAGCTGCCCCTGGGCTGCACGGCGAAGGACATCGTGCTCGCGATCATCGGCAAGATCGGCACCGCGGGTGGCACAGGCTACACGATCGAATTTGCCGGGTCCGCGATTCGAGACCTGACCATGGAAGGCCGCATGACGGTCTGCAACATGGCGATCGAAGCCGGCGCGCGCGCCGGAATGGTGGCCGTTGACGAAAAGACCATCAACTACGTCAAGGGCCGTCCCCTCTCGCCCACGGGTGTCGAGTGGGACCAGGCCGTGGCCTATTGGAAGACGCTGCACTCCGATGCCGGCGCGCATTTCGACACGGTGGTCGAACTCGACGCAGCGCAGATCAAGCCGCAGGTGACCTGGGGCACTTCGCCCGAAATGGTCGTCCCGGTGGACGGCCGCGTGCCGGATCCCGACAAGGAAAAGGACGCGAACAAGCGCGGCGCGATCGAACGCGCCTTGACCTACATGGGCCTGGAGCCGAACAAGCCGATGAACGACATCCTCATCGACAAGGTGTTCATCGGCTCCTGCACCAACAGCCGCATCGAGGACATGCGCGAAGCCGCTGCGATGGTCAAGAAGCTCGGCCAGAAAGTTGCCAAGAACGTCAAGCTGGCAATGGTCGTTCCCGGCTCGGGCCTCGTGAAGGAACAGGCTGAGCGCGAAGGCCTGGACCTGATCTTCAAGGCCGCAGGCTTTGAATGGCGCGAACCCGGCTGCTCGATGTGCCTCGCCATGAACGCCGACCGGCTGGAGCCGGGCGAGCGCTGCGCATCGACCAGCAACCGCAATTTCGAAGGACGCCAGGGCGCGGGCGGCCGCACCCATCTGGTCAGCCCAGCCATGGCCGCCGCTGCCGCGGTGCACGGCCATTTCGTCGACGTCCGCCAATTCGCCTGAACCTGGAGCCACACACCATGCAGAAATTCACCGTGCACAAGGGCCTCGTGGCACCGATGGACCGCGAGAACGTCGACACCGACGCCATCATCCCCAAGCAATTCCTGAAGTCGATCCGCAAGACCGGCTTCGGCCCGAACCTGTTCGACGCCTGGCGCTACCTGGATCCGGGCGAGCCGGGCCAGGACCCCAAGTCGCGCAAGCCCAATCCGGACTTCGTGCTGAATCAACCGCGTTACGCGGGCGCCTCGGTGCTGCTTGCGCGCAAGAACTTCGGCTGCGGATCGTCACGCGAGCACGCGCCCTGGGCGCTCGACCAATACGGCTTCCGCGCCATCATCGCGCCGAGCTATGCCGACATCTTCTTCAACAACAGCTTCAAGAATGGCCTGCTGCCGATCGTGCTGAGCGAATCGCAGGTCGCGCAGCTTTTCGACGAGACCTTTGCGTTTCCGGGCTACAGCCTGACCATCGACCTTGAACGCCAGGTCGTGATCAAGCCGGACGGCACCGAGATTCCGTTCGAAGTCCAGGCTTTCCGCAAGTACTGCCTGATCAACGGATTGGACGACATCGGCCTGACGCTGCGCCACAAGGACAAGATCAAGGCCTTCGAGACCGAGCGCCTGGCGACGAAACCGTGGCTGTCGCACCAGTTGATCGCCTGATCGCCCACAATCAAAACTTCCAGACAAACCTTCATGAAAATCGCAGTACTCCCCGGTGACGGCATCGGCACCGAAATCGTCGCCGAGGCGCTCCGTGTCCTCGAAACGCTCGATCTCTCGTTCGAGACCGAAACCGCACTCGTCGGCGGCGCAGCCTACGAGGCCCACGGCCATCCGCTACCCGAATCCACGCTCAAGCTCGCCAAGGAAGCCGACGCCGTGCTCTTTGGCGCCGTGGGCGACTGGAAATACGACAAGCTCGAACGCTCGCTGCGTCCCGAGCAGGCCATTCTTGGCTTGCGCAAGAACCTCGGCCTGTTCGCGAACTTCCGTCCGGCCATCTGTTACGAACAACTCGTCGATGCGTCGAGCCTCAAGCCCGAGTTGATCGCCGGGCTGGACATCCTCATCATTCGCGAACTGACCGGCGATATCTATTTCGGCCAGCCGCGTGGCCGCCGCACTGCCGTCGACGGCCACTTCCCAGGCGCTGAAGAAGCTTTCGACACCATGCGCTACTCGCGCCCCGAGGTCGAGCGCATCGCCCACGTCGCATTCCAGGCGGCGCGTAAACGCAGCAAGCGCGTGACCAGCGTCGACAAGGCCAATGTGCTGGAGACCTTCCAGTTCTGGAAGGACATCGTGACCGAGGTCGGCAAGGAATACCCCGACGTCGAACTCGACCACATGTACGTCGACAACGCAGCCATGCAACTGGTCAAGGCGCCCAAGAAATTCGATGTGGTGGTCACCGGCAACATGTTCGGCGACATCCTCTCGGACGAGGCCGCGATGCTCACCGGATCGATCGGCATGCTGCCCTCCGCATCGCTCAATTCAAGCAACCAGGGCCTCTACGAGCCCAGCCACGGCAGTGCGCCAGACATCGCAGGCAAAGGGGTTGCCAACCCTTTGGCTACAATCCTGTCCGCTGCCATGATGCTCCGCTTCTCCCTGAACCAACCCGAGGCTGCCGACCGAATCGAGTCGGCGGTCAAGCACGTGCTGGCTCAGGGCTTGCGTACGGCAGACATCTGGTCCGCTGGTACCACCAAGGTAGGCACCCGCGAAATGGGCGATGCCGTGGTGGCTGCCATCACCAAAAAGACGATTACCGGCTAACCGCAGCCCGATTCGTCACGCCCCTCCCCGGCTCTGACGAGCCGGGCGCAAAGAGAAGACAACTTTCTTTTTTCACAAGGGCAAACTGAAATGGCGAACGCAAATCAACCTCTGGTCGGCCTCGTAGGCTGGCGCGGCATGGTCGGCTCGGTCCTGATGGACCGCATGCAGGCCGAAGGCGACTTCGGACTGATCGAGCCGGTCTTCTTCTCGACTTCCAACGCCGGCGGCAAGGCCCCGGCCATGGCAAAGAACGAGACCACGCTCAAGGACGCCCACGACATCGATGCACTCAAGAAGTGCGACATCGTCATCACGGCCCAGGGTGGCGACTACACGACGGAGGTCTTCCCTAAGCTGCGCGCAGCCGGCTGGAAGGGCCACTGGATCGACGCGGCATCCACGCTGCGCATGAACGACGACGCGATCATCGTTCTCGATCCTGTCAATCTCCCGGTCATCGAGAACGCGCTGGCCAAGGGCGGCAAGAACTGGATCGGCGGCAATTGCACGGTCAGCTGCATGCTGATGGGCGTCGGAGCGCTCTACAAGGCCGGCCTGGTCGAATGGATGACCAGCATGACGTACCAGGCGGCATCCGGCGGCGGTGCCCAGCACATGCGCGAGTTGCTCACCCAGTTCGGCACGATCAATGCCGAGGTGCGCGCCCTCCTCGACGACCCGAAGTCGGCCATCCTTGAAATCGACCGCAAGGTCCTGGCCAGGCAGCAATCCTTCTCTGCCGCTGAAACGGCGAACTTCGGTGCTCCCCTCGGCGGCAGCCTGATTCCCTGGATCGACAAGGACCTGGGCGACGGCATGAGCAAGGAAGAATGGAAGGGCGGCGCCGAAACCAACAAGATCCTCGGCCAGGGCGCGGGCTTCGGAACGGCTGCGACGCCGGTGGACGGCTTCTGTGTGCGGATCGGCGCGATGCGCTGCCACAGCCAGGCGCTGACCTTCAAGCTCAAGAAGAACGTCCCCGTGGCTGATATCGAGGCGTTGATCGCCGCCGACAACCAATGGGTCAAGGTCGTGCCGAACAACCGCGAAGCCACGGTCAAGGACCTGACGCCCGTCGCAGTCACCGGAACCATGACGATCCCGGTCGGCCGCGTGCGCAAGCTGGCCATGGGCCCCGAATATGTCGGCGCCTTCACCATCGGCGATCAACTGCTCTGGGGCGCGGCCGAACCGCTGCGCCGCATGCTGCGCATCCTTCTGGAAGCCTGAAGCGTCCCGAGCGCGTCCTCCGGGACGCGCGCCGTTGCTGTGCCGCAACGGCCAATGCATGACGAAGTTTGCACGCACTGGGTAGATAAGGCCTGTCGCCTTGTCAGTGGGGGGTGTTGATGTTAACGTCCCCTTACACTTTTGGGCCGAGCTGCCCCCTTACAGCATGACACGACAACCGTTGACCGCGGCCCGCCTCTCGGCCACACGCCCCGCTCCGACGACCTTGGGTCGCGGACAGCTTTCAGTACTCAGTGCAGCTGTCGCGGTGGCGTTGGGGGCCTTCAGCGCCGACTCCAGTGCAGTGACGCTCGGGCGCCTCAACATCCAATCAGCCCTCGGCGAGCCGCTGCGCGCTGAAATCGAGGTCGCCGACCTCACTCCGGCAGAGGCGGATGGCCTCAAGGTCAACATCGCTTCGTCCGCCGCCTTCAAGGCTGCCGGCGTTCCCTACAACTCCGCGCTGTCCGATGTTCGCGTCGGCGTCCAGCGACGGGCCGACGGGCGCTACGTCGTACGGCTCACCAGCAACCGGCTGGTCAGCGAGCCCTTCATCGACCTGCTGCTCGAAGCCAATTGGAGTTCGGGACGGATCGTCCGGGACTACACGATGCTGCTCGATCCCCCGACCAGCCGCCAGGCAGCCGCACCCGTCGCACCGACTGCGCCGCAGATCAGCGCGCGCCCACAAACCGCAGCGCCTGTCGTGGTTCAGGCGCCGCCGGTGCGTTCGCAGCGCCCCGCTGCGACACCAGCAGTTCCGCCGGAACCCGATGCAATTCGCACCGGAACAGGCAGCGCCACGGGAGATCAACAGGTCACCGTGAAAGCAGGTGACACAGCGAGCAAGATCGCGGGCGCATACAAGCCGGCCGACGTGTCGCTCGACCAGATGCTGGTGGCACTTCTGCGCGCCAATCCCAATGCCTTCATCGGTGGCAACGTCAACCGGATCAAGGCCGGCGCGGTGCTGGATGTACCCGGTGCTTCCCAAGCCGAAGCGATTCCGCCGGCCGAAGCCAAGCGCACCGTGGTGGCACAGAGCCGCGATTTCGGCGACTACCGTCGGCGCCTTGCGGAAAACGCACCGACGTCCCAGGTGGCCGATGCCAGCCGTCAGGCCACGGGCAAGCTGCAGGCCAATGTTGAGGACCGCAACGCTGCGAACGCTGCCAGCGACAAGCTGAAGATCTCCCAGGGCATCACTCCCGGCCACCCGACCGAAGAGCAGATCGCTCAGGCGCGACAAGCGCAAGAGAGCAACGCGCGCGTCGCCGAGTTGTCGAAGAACATCAGCGATTTGAACAAGCTGCAGGCTACCGGAGGCAGCGCCGCCCCGGCCGCTGCGCCGAGCCCTACACCCGCTCCTGCCGCTCCTGCCGCTACTCCCGCTCCTGCCCCTGCCCCTACTGCGGCGGTTGTCGCGCCCGCAATTCCGCCCGTAACAACAGCGGCACCCCCTGCCGCAGCACCAACGCCCAGCGAGACCGCTGCGACCCCCGCCCCTCCAATTGCGGCTGCCCCTGTGGTCACCGCCGGCACAACGTCGGCTGCTGCCGCACCGGCGCCCGCACCTGCGCAGCCGCCAGCCGCCGCCGCGACGCCCGCGCCCAAGGCAGCCAAGCCTGCAGCGCCTCCGGCACCCGCAGAGCAGGGCTTCTTTGCGGAACTGCTCGAAAACCCACTCATGGTCGGGGCGGCTGCGCTGATCGCGTTGCTGATCGGCTTCCTGCTCTACCGCGTACTCGGCCGCAAGCGTCGCGACGCAGGCGACAGCGTCTTCATCGAGAGCCGAATCCCCAAGGACTCCTTCTTCGGCGCCAGCGGCGGCGAATCGGTCGACACGAAGAATCGCGGCAATTCAGTGGTGTCCTCGCTCTCGTACTCGCCCAGCCAACTGGATGCCGGCGACGTCGACCCCGTGGCGGAGGCCGATGTCTATCTGGCCTATGGTCGCGACCTGCAGGCCGAGGAAATTCTGCGTGAGGCGTTGCGCGTGAACCCGGAACGCACCGCAATTCACCTCAAGTTGCTGGAAATTCACGCCAAGCGCCGCGATCTTCGCGCTTACGAGGCACTCGCCGCGGACGTTCACAAGCTCACCGGCGGCACCGGGACCGACTGGAACCGCGTCGTGGAACTGGGCAAGGATCTGGATCCTGGCAACCCCTTGTACGAATCGGGCGGCCGCGGCGCGTCGGCGGCAGAAGCTGCTGCCTTCGCCGGAACGCTGGCAGCGGCGTCGACGGTAACGGCACCTGCAACCGCACCCGCCCCTCTGGCCGCTGCGGCCGAGCCGGCCGAAGCCCCGCCTCCGGCTTTCGTGCCCTCCGTGGCGCCGCTGGACTTCGATCTCGATCTGAGCAAGCCGCCGGTACCTGCGGCAACCGCGCCGGTGCCCATCAGCGCGACCCTGCCGCCCGTGCCGGTTCAGCCCGCTCGCGAAATTCCGCGCGCCGTACCCGTTTCGGGGGGCATGAATGGCCATGCAGCGGCGAGCCACGCGCCTCGACTCGATCTTGAAAACGACTTCGATACCGCCCCCGGGGCCCTGGAGCCGATCACGCGCGCTCCCTCGTCGTCCGATGAAGAACGCACACAGCCGGCGCCGCTGCGCGCCGGTCTCCCCGCAGACTCCGGGTTCATCGAATTCGACATGAGTTCGCTGGCCGGCCTGTCGAGCCGCAACCCCGGCGACACGGAACGTGGCCGGCTCGAACCCGTGGAGGAAAGCGGCGAGGGTCCGCACGCGATCAAGCTCTCCCTGGCACGCGAACTCAAGGCGCTCGGCGACGTCGAAGGCGCCCGCTCGCTGGTGGAAGAAGTCGCCGCCGAAAGCTCCGGCGACATCAAGGCCGAGGCCAAGCAGCTCCTCGGTCAGTTGCGCTGAGTGGCCATGCGGCCGCCGATCCTGTCGTGAGGCTGGCTCTCGGTGTCCGCTACAACGGTCAGGCTTACGAAGGCTGGCAGAGCCAGCTTTCGGGCCGGACCGTGCAGGACAAGCTCGAAGCCGCCCTGACCAAATTTGCCGCGCAGCCGATCTCCACGCTCTGCGCAGGCCGCACCGATGCAGGTGTCCATGCCCTGATGCAGGTGGTGCATTTCGACACTTCCGTCGATCGCGCGCCCTTTTCCTGGATGCGTGGCACCAACCGATTTCTCCCCGACGATATCGGTGTGCAATGGGCGCAGCCCGTCCCCGATCAGTTCCATTGCCGCGCGAGCGCGCTCGCGCGCCGCTACGTCTACATCCTTTCGCAATCGCCGGTTCGCCCCAGCCTTGACGCCGGGCGCGTGGGCTGGTCGATGTACCCGCTGGACGGCGATGCCATGCGCGCCGCCGCGGAAATGCTCCTGGGTCAGCATGATTTCAGTTCGTTCCGGGCCTCGGCTTGCCAGGCGCGCTCGCCGATCAAGAACTTGCGCCGCATTGTCATCACGCGGCACGGAGATACGGAGCGTTGCCGCTGGCACTTCGAGTTCGAGGCCGATGCGTTCCTTCATCACATGATCCGCAACATCATGGGCTGTCTCGTGCGCATCGGCCGGGGCGACGAACGGCCGGAATGGATGCTCGAAGTCCTGGAAGCGCGCAGTCGCGTGGTCGCGGCGCCGACCTTCTCGCCGAACGGCTTGTACTTTCTCGGACCGTTGTATGCCGCCGGCTGGGGTCTCCCGCCCGAGGCGACCCTGGACGGAGGAGGCGCTGCGTATGATGGCCCGCCATGAACGCCACCGTCTCGAGCAGCCGCACTCGAATCAAGATCTGCGGGCTGACGCGCGAACAGGACGTTGACGCCGCCGTGGAGGCTGGTGCCGATGCGATCGGCTTCGTCCTTTATCCGCCCAGCCCGCGCGCGGTGACGGTGGAGCGAGCGGCGGATCTGGCCTCTCGGCTTCCGCCCTTTGTCACGCCGGTATTGCTGTTTGTCAACGAAGACACGACACGAAGCGTGGGAGCCCTCTCCTCGGTAACCGGCGCCATCGCCCAGTTCCACGGCGACGAGACGCCCGAACAATGCTGGGAAGGCTGCGGCCGGGGCGCCCACCGGTTCATGCGTGCAGCCCGGATTCCGCTGGGCGCCGCCGGCGCGGGCTTCGACCTCGTAAAATACGCGTCCGATTACTCCCGCGCCCAAGCCATCCTGCTCGACGCTCACGTCGAAGCCTATGGCGGCGGCGGCAAGGCATTCGATTGGTCACTTCTTCCACCCGCCGTCGACGCTCACCTCGTCTTGAGTGGTGGGCTCACACCTGCAAACGTGGGCGATGGCATTCGCCAGCTGCGGACGCGCTGCAAGTCGCTGTCCGTTGACGTGAGTTCGGGCGTCGAAGCCTCCAGGGGCATCAAGGACGCCGGAAGGATTCGCGAGTTCGTCGCCGCAGTTCGCGCGGCCGATGCCTCTTCCTAGTTTGCTGCCGGCAGCCCGTCTCGATCGTCGGGCGCTGGCCCACTGATCGAGACCATGAACACCTATCAGCAACCAGACGCCACCGGCCACTTCGGCATCTACGGCGGGACCTTCGCCAGCGAAACGCTGACCCACGCCATCAATGAATTGCGTGACGCCTACGCAAAGTACAAGGACGACCCGGAATTCCTTGCCGAATTCCGCTACGAACTCGCGCATTTCGTTGGCCGGCCGTCGCCGATCTATCACGCCGCACGCACCAGCCGCGAAATGGGCGGTGCGCAGATCTATCTGAAGCGCGAAGACCTCAACCACACCGGCGCCCACAAGGTAAACAACACCATCGGCCAAGCCATGCTGGCCAAGCGGATGGGCAAGCCAAGGGTGATCGCAGAGACCGGCGCAGGCCAGCACGGTGTGGCTACCGCCACCATCTGCGCGCGCTATGGCCTCGAATGCGTGGTCTACATGGGCAGCCAGGACGTCAAGCGCCAAAGCCCCAACGTCTACCGGATGAATCTGCTTGGCGCGACCGTCGTGCCGGTAGAGTCCGGCAGCAAGACCCTGAAGGACGCCCTCAACGAGGCCATGCGCGACTGGGTCACGAACGTCGAGAACACGTTCTACATCATCGGCACGGTCGCCGGGCCTCACCCCTACCCGACCATGGTGCGTGACTTCCAGAGCGTGATCGGCAACGAATGCATCGATCAGATGCCGGCCATGCTCGCGGCGCAAGGCATCACCGGCGAAGCCGAAGGCAGGCAGCCTGACGTGGTGGTCGCCTGCGTGGGCGGGGGCAGCAATGCGATGGGCATCTTCCATCCCTACATTCCGTTCGAGGGCACGCGGCTGATCGGCGTCGAGGCGGCCGGCGAAGGCCTGGACAGCGGCAAGCACTCCGCTTCGATCCTGCGCGGCAGCCCCGGTGTGCTGCATGGCAACCGTACGTACCTGCTACAGAACGACGACGGTCAGGTGACAGAAACCCATAGCATCAGCGCGGGTCTCGACTACCCCGGCGTGGGGCCCGAGCACGCCTACCTGGCCGACATCGGTCGCGCCGAGTACGTCGGCATCACCGATACCGAAGCGCTCGAGGCGTTCCACTATCTCTGCCGCACCGAAGGCATCATCCCCGCGCTGGAATCGAGCCATGCAGTGGCCTATGCCATGAAGCTGGCAAAGACGATGCGCCCGGACCAATCGATCCTGGTCAACCTGTCCGGCCGCGGCGACAAGGACATCGGCACGGTCGCCGATCTCTCAGGCATCGACTTCTACGACCGGCCGTCGATGCGCGGCCTCAACGTGAAGGGAGGCAAGGCATGAGCCGCATTGCAGCCACCTTCGAAGCCTTGCAGAAAGACGGCCGCAAGGCACTGATTCCGTACGTGACAGCGGGCTTCCCTTACGCCGACATCACGCCCGATCTCATGCACGGCATGGTCGAGGCCGGCGCCGATGTGATCGAGCTCGGCGTTCCGTTCTCCGATCCGATGGCGGACGGTCCCGTGGTCCAGCAGGCCGGCGAAGCCGCCCTGGCCCTGGGCATCGGCACGAAGCAGGTTCTGGCCATGGTTGCGGCCTTCCGCCAGCAGGACCAGGCCACGCCCGTCGTGCTCATGGGCTACGCCAACCCGGTCGAGCGCTATGACGGCGTGCATGGCAAGGGCAGCTTCGTCCGCGATGCAGCGGCGGCTGGCGTCGACGGCCTGCTGGTGGTCGACTATCCGCCCGAGGAGTGCGAGGAATTCGCCGCCGACCTCAAGGCGAAAAACATCGACCTGATCTTCCTTCTCGCGCCGACCAGCACCGACGAGCGCATGGCGCAGGTCGGTCGCATTGCTTCCGGCTACGTCTACTACGTCTCGCTCAAGGGTGTGACCGGCGCCGGAAACCTCGACACGGAAGCGGTCGGCCAGATGATTCCACGCATCCGCCAGCACGTGAAAGTGCCTGTCGGCGTGGGCTTCGGCATCCGCGACGCACGCACCGCGCAGGCCGTGGGCTCGGCGGCCGACGCCGTCGTGATCGGCAGCCGGATCATTCAATTGATCGATGGCCAGCCGCGCGACGCAGTCGTGCCCCTGGTGCGGGAATTTCTGGCCGGAATCCGGCAAGCACTCGACGCCCTGCCCGCAGCCATTCCGAAGAACGCGGCTGGCCGATAATCGCCGCCAACACAAGGAGCCCCCATGAGCTGGCTTGAAAAACTGCTACCCCCAAAGATTGCGCCGACCGACCCGAGCGAGCGCCGCCAGATGCCCGAGGGCCTCTGGATCAAGTGCCCGAGCTGCGAGACCGTGCTCTACAAGACGGATCTGGAACACAACCAGAATGTCTGCCCGAGCTGCGGCCATCATCACCGCATCGGTGCGCGAGCGCGTCTCGACGCCTTTCTCGATTCCGAAGGCCGCTACGAAGTGGGCCAGGAAGTCCTCCCGGTCGATGCCCTCAAGTTCAAGGACAGCCGCAAGTACCCCGAACGCCTCAAGGAAGCGCTGGAAAACACCGGCGAAACCGATGCGCTCGTCGTCATGGGCGGCTCAGTCCACAGCATCAATGTCGTGGTTGCCTGCTTCGAGTTCGACTTCATGGGCGGCAGCATGGGCAGCGTGGTCGGCGAGCGCTTCGTGCGCGGCGTCGAAACCGCCATCGAGCAGAAGGTGCCGTTCATCTGCTTCACCGCAACCGGTGGTGCGCGCATGCAGGAAGGCCTGCTCTCGCTGATGCAGATGGCGAAGACCAATGCGGCGCTGACGCACCTCGCCAAGAAGGGACTGCCTTACATCAGCGTGCTGACCGATCCGACCATGGGCGGCGTGAGCGCAGGTTTTGCGTTCGTGGGCGACGTGGTCATCGCCGAGCCGAAGGCGCTGATCGGTTTTGCCGGCCCGCGCGTGATCGAATCGACCGTGCGCGTGACCTTGCCCGAAGGCTTCCAGCGCGCAGAATTCCTCCAGACCAAGGGCGCCATCGACTTCATCTGCGATCGGCGCGAGCTGCGCAAGACGGTGGCAAACACCCTGGCGATGCTGTTGCGTCAACCCGCGGACGCGGTGATCTGACAGGCGCGAAGACCCGGCTTACGGCCCCAGGGTGAAGACCGAAGCCATCGCGCTGCCCAGGACGATCGCGCCGACCTGCAGCAGCACGATGGCGACCAGCGGTGAGAGGTCCACGCCGCCGACCAGCGGAACGAAGCGCCGCAACGGCCGCACCAGCGGGTCCGCCAGGCGCGCAATCAAGTCGTGCAGCATCGAAGACGCATTCGGCACCCACGACAACACCGCGTAGACAATCAGCAGCGCAGTGAGCCCCGACACCGCGAGCTGCAGCAGACCGATGAGCGACACCAGCGGAAGGATCGTCCAATGGCCAAGTCCGCCCATCAGCAACCACAGCAGCACGAACTTCGCCATGACGAGCAGCCAGGCGGCCACCGCGCTGGCCAGGTCCCAGCGCTTGACCGAAGGCACGATTCGGCGCAGCGGCAGCACGATCCAGTCAGTGATGGCGAACACGAAGCGCCCCAGCGGATTGCCGAACGGCACCCGGTGGTATTGCATGTAGAGACGCAGCAGGCAAGCGCCGCCCAGAAGGCCGACGATCACGTCGAGCAGGAACGATGGGATCTGATAGAGCATGGCGCGAGGTCGTGAGCGGAATGCGATGATAGCCACGCCAAGGTTCACCAATGACGACACAACCCGTTCTGCGCTCCCTTCCCTTGTTCCCCCTGGGCACCGTGTTGTTTCCCGGCGGCCTTCTGCCCTTGCGCATCTTCGAGGTGCGCTACCTCGACATGATCGGCAGATGCCACAAGAACGGCTCGCCCTTTGGCGTGGTCAGTCTCACGCAGGGCTCGGAGGTTCGCAGGGCGGGGGCTGAAGCCGAGCGCTTTGCCACGCTCGGTACCTTCGCAACCATCCGCGAATTCGAATCGCCGCAAGCCGGGTTGATGCAGATCGAATGCGTCGGCACGCAGCGCTTTCGCATTCGCTCGAGCGAATTGCAGAAGCACGGGCTGTGGACGGCCGAGGTCGAATCCATCGCCGACGATCTGCCTCTCGAGGTTCCCGACGACCTTCGCCACGCGGCCGACGCGCTGCGTCGACTGGTCGACACGCTGGAAGAGCGTCGGCGCAACGAAGGCGACCCGAACGTTCGCTTGCCCATTCCGGAACCCTGCCGCTTCGGCGATTGCGGATGGGTCGCCAATCGCTGGTGCGAACTGCTGCCGGTGCAGCCCGAACTCAAGCAGCGGTTGATGGAACTCGACAGCCCGCTGATGCGCCTCGAACTGGTCAGCGATTTGTTGGCGCGCACCGGCATCGTCAAGTAGCCTGCTACAAGTTCGATAGCAATCGATCCAGCATCGGTGCGCCATGGAGGGCGGTTCGCCACGAGCCCTGCAAGGCTAAAATGGCGGGTTGCGCGCGCCTCCGCGCGCGCCACCATCCAGCCCCATGTCCGACCACCTGACACCCTCTGTTCCCACCCCCGCCGCAACGCCAGCCGCGGCCATTGACGACAACCAGCTCATCGCCGAACGGCGCGAAAAACTGAAGGCGCTGCGCCAAGCCCAGGCCGAGGGCAAAGGGGTCGCGTTTCCGAACGACTTCAAACCCGGTCACCGCGCAGCGGCATTGGTTGCCGCACACGGCGAGACGTCGCCCGAAGTGCTCGAGGCCGCTCCCATCGAGGTCAGTGTCGGCGGACGCATGATGCTCAAGCGCGTGATGGGCAAGGCCAGTTTCGCCACCGTGCAGGACGCCACCGGACGCATCCAGCTCTACGTCACGCGCGACGCCGTCGGCGAGGACGCCTACGCCGAGTTCAAGCGCTGGGATCTGGGCGACATCGTGGGCGCCGAAGGCACCGTCTTCAAGACCAAGACCGGCGAACTCTCCGTCAAGGTCACGAAGCTGCGCCTCCTGACCAAGAGCCTGCGGCCATTGCCGGACAAGTTCCACGGCATGGCTGACCAGGAACAGAAGTACCGCCAGCGCTACGTCGACCTGATCACCGATGCAACGGCACGCGAACGCTTCGCCGCGCGCAGCCGGGCCGTGAGCGCCCTGCGCGAGTTCATGGTGGCCAATGACTTCCTCGAAGTCGAGACGCCGATGCTGCATCCCATTCCAGGCGGCGCCAATGCCAAGCCGTTCGTGACGCACCACAACGCGCTCGACCAGGAGATGTTCCTGCGCATCGCGCCGGAGCTGTACCTCAAGCGACTGATCGTGGGCGGCTTCGAACGCGTGTTCGAAATCAACCGGAGCTACCGCAACGAAGGCATCTCGGTGCGGCACAACCCCGAGTTCACGATGATGGAGTTCTACGCGGCGTACTGGAACTACCGCGATCTGATGGACTTCACCGAAACGCTGATCCGCACGATCGCCGACAAGGCGGTCGGCACCCAGCAGTTGACCTACCAGGGCAAGGAAGTCGACCTGACCCAACCTTTCGAGCGGCTCACCATCCGCGAGGCGATCCTCAAGCACACCGATGCCGGATCGAATGTCGACGACGCGGCCTGGCTGGTCAACGCCCTGCGCAAGCTCGGCCTGAGCGAAGAGAAGGACAAGCTCTCGCAGCGCAGCCTCGCAAGCCTGCAGGTGATGTATTTCGAAGAGACCGTGGAAGAGAAGCTCTGGCAGCCGACCTTCATCATGGAACACCCCACCGAGATCTCGCCGCTCGCACGCGCCAACGATGATCGCCCCGAAGTGACGGAGCGCTTCGAGCTCTACATCACTGGTCGCGAGTTCGGCAACGGCTTCAGCGAGCTCAACGATGCCGAAGACCAGGCGGCACGACTGAACGCGCAGGTCGCGGCCAAGGACAGCGGCGACGACGAAGCGATGTACTTCGACCACGACTTCGTGCGCGCGCTGGAATACGGCATGCCGCCTACCGGTGGCTGCGGCATCGGCATCGATCGCCTGATGATGCTTCTGACCGATTCGCCGAGCATTCGCGACGTGATCCTGTTTCCGGCATTGCGGCGGGAATCTTGAGTACACGCGGCCCGGCGATCGGGATCGACTTCGGCACGTCGAATTCCGCCGTCGCCTTCGTGGCGGACGATGGAATGGCGCGTCCGCTGCCGATGGAAGGTACTGCAACGACGATCCCGACAGCCGTGTTCTTTAACGCCGAGGAACGCACCACGCACTTCGGTCGCGAGGCGATCTCGCTCTATCTGGCGGGCACCGAAGGCCGGCTGATGCGATCGCTCAAGAGCCTGCTGGGCAGCTCTCTCATGCAGGAGCAGACCGAGATCTTCAACGAGCGGATGCGCTTCGAGGACATCATCACCCTGTTCCTGTCGGAACTGGGTATGCGGGCCCGCAAGCAACTCGGAGCGCAGCCGAGCCGCGTCGTGGTCGGGCGCCCGGTTCGCTTCGTCGATGATGATCCGGAACGCGACAAGCTGGCGGAGAGCACCCTGAGGCGCGCAGCGAAGAACGCCGGGCTGGGTGAAGTGTCATTTCAGTACGAGCCGATCGCAGCGGCATTCGACTACGAGCGGCGCATCGATCGGGAGTCTCTGGTCCTGATCGTCGACATCGGCGGCGGGACCTCCGATTTCACGGTGGTGCGCCTGGGTCCCGAACGCATGGCGAACGGCGACCGAGCGGCCGACGTGTTGTCCACTACCGGCGTGCACATCGGCGGCACCGACTTCGACCAGCGACTGAGCCTCGAATGCGCGATGCCGGAACTCGGCTTCCGCCATATCGGGCCCCAGGGCCGCGAAGTGCCGAGCCGCACATTCTTCGACCTCTCCTCCTGGCACCTGATCAACTGGCTCTACGCGCCCAAGGCGATTCGGCAGGTGCAGGATCTGCGAACCAGCTACCTCGACACGCGCCTGCATGACCGCCTGATGAACGTGCTCGTGCACCGCGAAGGCCACCGGATCGCTAACGAGGTGGAAGGCGCCAAGATTCGCGCGTCCATGTCGGACGACAGTGTCGCCATCGACCTGTCGTGCGCGGAATCCGGCCTGGCGGTGACCCTCGGAGCCGATGCCATGGCACAACACCTCGCCGTCGCGCTCGACAACGTCGTCGCCTGCGCTCGGGATTGCGTCCAGCGTGCCTCGCACGGCAGCGGAAAACTCGACGCGATTTATCTGACAGGTGGATCGTCGGCGCTCCGTCCATTCCAGAGCGCACTTCGGACGGCGTTCCCCGGCGTCGAGATGGTCGAAGGCGATCTTTTCGGCGGTGTCGCCGCCGGACTGGCCTACGCCGCGGCTTCGGAACGTGTACCGGAACCCGCATGAAGTATCTCGCCGCATACCCTGCGGCACTTCGCGCCCAGGTCGAGCAACTCATCGCACAGGGTCGCCTGGGCGACTTGCTGAAGAAACGCTACGGCAGCACGCACGACATACGCACCGACCGAGCGCTGTACGACTACGTGAGCGATCTCAAAAGCGAGTTCATGCGCAACGCGGAGCCGCTGTCCAAGGTCGCGTTCGACAACAAGCTCCACGTGATCCGGAACGCGCTCGGTACCCACACGACCGTCTCACGCGTGCAGGGCAGCCGCTTGAAGGCAAAACGCGAGATCCGCGTGGCGAGCCTGTTCAAGGAGGTGCCGGAGGAATGGCTGCGGATGATCGTGGTCCATGAGCTGGCCCACACCAAGGAGCGCGAGCACGACAAGGCCTTCTACCAACTGTGCACGCACATGGAGCCGGACTACCACCAGTACGAGTTCGACCTGCGTCTCTATCTGACGCATCTCGATCAGGGCGGCGACCGTCTTTGGTCGACCGCAGTCTAATCAAGGGCGCGGCAGCATCTCGACGGCTTGGCAGTACGCGGTCGACTGCATCAACGCCTTCCACTCCAGCGCCGGGGTCCTGGGCAGCAGGCTCAAGCGGCGCGCTTCACTCGCACCGTTCGGTTTCCACTGCCCGCTCCGCGCGGCTGCAGCGAAGCCATCGAGCAACTCGTCAAGCGCAGAACCCTCTCCGACGCTCTGGTTGCAAAGCAGCGCCAAGTCGCAGCCCGCCTGGAGAGCGGCCAGCGCCGCATCGGTATAGCTCAGCAGATTGCCCTGCACCCGGCGCGCTGCTTCCATGCTGAGGTCGTCGCTGAACACGGCGCCGTCGAAGCGCAACTTGCCGCGCAGGATCTCCTGAAGCCACTTCGAGGAAAACCCGGCCGGCCGCGCATCGACCTTCGGATAGACCACGTGCGCCGGCATGACCGCCGCGAGCGAGCCGACCAGCCAGTCGTAAGGGCGGGCATCGTCTGCAAGGATCGCCTTGAGGCCGCGCCGATCGACAGGAATCGCGACATGCGAATCGGCCTTGACGAAGCCGTGTCCGGGAAAATGCTTGCCGCAATTGGCCATGCCCGCCTGCAGCAATCCGTGCATCAGACTCCTGCCGAGCAGGGCCACAACGCGAGGATCGCGGTGAAAGCTGCGGTCACCGATCACGCTGCTTTCGCCGTAGTCCAGGTCGAGCACGGGCGTAAAACTGAAATCGACGCCACAAGCCCGGAGTTCGGTTGCCAGAACGTGCCCGCAGGCAACCGCCGCCTGGGTCGCCCGGAGCGGATCATTCATCCACATCTCGCCGAGGGTGCGCATGGACGGCAACCGCGTGAAGCCATCGGTGCGGAAACGCTGAACGCGGCCGCCCTCATGGTCCACGCAGATCAGGATGTCGGGTCGCAGCGCCTTGATTTCGGCATTCAGCGCGCACATCTGGGCGCGGTCGCGCCAGTTCCGCGCGAAGTGAATCACGCCGCCGACCAGCGGATCTGAGAGACGGCGGCGGTCGGCGGCGTTGAGTTCGGCTCCCGCGACATCGATGATCAGCGGGGCATGTTGTGCTTTGTCGGTCATTCCTTGCGCTCGATGACGACGAAACTCGCCGCATAGTCGGTTTCATCGGTCACGGTCACGTGGGCGCTCAGGCCCTGCCCTTCGAACCAGTCCTTGAGGGGGCCGTGCAGCACGATCACGGGCTTGCCGCTCTTCAGGTTGGCAATCTCGCAGTTCCGCCAGCTCATCGGCATGCGCATGCCCATGCCGATCGCCTTGCTGAAAGCCTCCTTGGCGGAAAACCGGGTGGCCAGATAGCGCAAGCCCCGATGGGGCCAACGGGCGCTGCGCGCCTGCCAGGTAGCGTACTCGGCGTCGCTCAGGACCTTCCGCGCGAATCGATCGCCCTGGCGCTCGAAGGTGGCGGCGATGCGCCGGACATCGCAGATGTCGGTGCCGATGCCGAAGATCACGTTGCCTCGTCGATACGGCGCAAATACTCGCGCGTGGCCGCGACGTAGCCGAGTTCGAGAGCGTCCGACACGAACGCGTGGCCGATCGACACCTCCCGCACGCCGGGCACGGCGCGCAGGAATTCCGTGAGATTCTCGCGGCTCAGGTCGTGTCCGGCGTTGACCTCGAGGCCGGCGGCATGCGCGGCGCGCGCGGCTTCCACATAAAGCTGCAGAACGGCTTCCGCCTTCGAGGTATCGCGCGAGGCGGCGTAGCCCTCGGTGTAGAGCTCGACGCGATCGGCGCCGACCGCCTTGGCCGCCGCCATCATTTCCGGATTCGGATCCATGAACAGGCTCACGCGCACGCCCAGCGAACGCGCCTCGGCGATCACGGGCCGCAGGCGATCGGCATCTTCAGGGAAGCTCCATCCGTGGTCGCTGGTCGACTGGGTTTCGCTGTCCGGCACGAAGGTGGCCTGGTGCGGACGCAGTTCGCGCACGAACTCCATCAGATTGTGGAAAGGATTGCCCTCGATGTTGAACTCGGCCGCCGGCCAGTCCCTGTGCAGCAAGGCCGACAGATCGTGCACATCCTGCGGGCGGATGTGCCGCTCATCTGGCCGCGGATGCACCGTGATGCCGTGCGCCCCGGCGTCGAGACATAGCGCGGCCGCGAACAACACGCTCGGAATGCCGAGCTGCCGCGTATTGCGCACCAGCGCGACCTTGTTGAGATTGACCGAAAGGGCGGTGGAAGTGGAAGAGCTCATAGGGCTTGCAGGTCCCGCATCATCTGCCGCGTACGCAGCGTTGCAACGCCGCAATGGTAGTTGAGCAAGGCGCGCAATTGGGTACGAAGTGCGCCGTTGACGCCGGCACATGCCCTGAGTGTCGACGCGAATGGCGCACGGTCGTCGAGCGCGGCCTGCAGCATCAGCCAATCGGCGCCCTGCAGTGCGGCCTCGTCGTCAAAGGCTTCACGCAGGCCGGCTTCGGGGACGAGCGCATAGCGGTCGCCCGGCGTCAGTGGCGCCAGCGTGAGCGTCTGGGCGTTGAGCGCCGGCAGGAAGCCGACCTCGCGCAGCAACAGCAGTTCGAAGGCGCGCAGCGCGGCGGATTGCGTGGCGGCCTGCGCACCGGCATGGTCGCCGGCCAACACCTGGACCACCGCGGCATAGGCATCGAAAAGTGCCTCGTGCGGGTCGTCCCGGGCCAGTAGGCGCAGCAGCAACTCGTTGACGTAGTAGCCCGACAGGAGCGCCTCGCCCGTCGGCATCACATGGCCACCCATCCACTCGGCGCCCTTGAGGGTGCGGATTTCGGCGTCGCCACTGAAGTTCAGCTGCAGCGGCTGCAGCGGCAGCAGCACGGGCCGGAAATTGGAGCTGGGTCGCTTGGCGCCCTTGGCCACCAGCGCGATACGGCCATGGTGCCGGGTGAAGGTCTCGAGGATCAGGCTCGATTCGCTCCAGTCGTAGCGATGCAGCACATAGGCCGGCTCATGAGTGGCTCGCATACCCGCAGGCTTGCTCCGATCGGGGGAGCATCAGCCTCTGCTCATTCGTAGCCGAAGGAACGGACGCGGGCTTCGTCGTCGGCCCAGCCGGACCGCACCTTGACCCAGAGCTCGATGAACACCTTGGCGTCCATCAGCTTCTCGAGTTCCTGGCGCGTCTCGGTGCCGATGCGCTTGATGCGCTCGCCCTTGTCGCCGATGACCATGGCCTTGTGGCCGTCTCGCTCCACGACGATCGTCGCAGCGATCTTGAGCAGGCGCTTGTGGCCCTTGCGCGCGGGCGGCTCTTCCTCGAACTTGTCAATGATGACGGTCGACGTGTAGGGAAGTTCATCGCCGGTCAGGCGGAACAGCTTCTCTCGTACCATTTCGCTGGCCAGGAACTGTTCGCTGCGATCGGTGAGTTCGTCTTCGGCATACCACCAGGCTTGCTCGGGCAGGTATTTCTCGCAAATGCCGAAGACGCGCTCGATGTCCTTCGAATTCTTTGCCGACATCGGCACGAACTCGGCGAAGGCATGCTTCTGCTGCATGGTCTGCAGCCACGGCGCGATGTCGGCGCGGCGATGCACGTTGTCCAGCTTGTTGGCGATCAACACTGTGGGAATCCCGCTGCCGAGCAGCTTCAGCACGCGCTCATCCGCCGCGGTGAAACTGCCGGCTTCCACCACGAAGAGGATCAAATCCACGTCCGACACCGCCCCGACGACCGTCTTGTTGAGGGAGCGGTTCAGTGCGTTGGCATGGAGCGTCTGGAAGCCCGGCGTGTCGACGAACACGAACTGCGTGGCGCCGAGCGTGCGCATGCCGGTGATGCGGTGGCGCGTGGTCTGCGCCTTGCGCGAGGTGATGCTGATCTTCTGGCCCACCAGTGCATTGAGCAGGGTCGACTTGCCGACGTTGGGCTTGCCGACGATGGCGACCAGGCCGCATCGTTGAGAAGACGAAGCCGGGTTGGCAGCGTCCATCCCGCCTTCCGGCGGATGGGGAGCGGAGTCTTTGGGGTCGTTCATGGGGATGCCTTCGCGCCGCGCGCCTTGAGCCGGATCAACATCGCCGCCGCGGCAGCCTGCTCGCCGGCACGGCGCGAGCCGCCGATACCGTGCTCGCGCAGACCCAGATCAGGCGCTTCGCATTCGACCTCGAAGGTCTGCTTGTGCGCCGCGCCGAGTGTTCCGACCACGCGATAGACCGGCAACTTCATTTTGTGGCCCTGGAGCCATTCCTGCAATTCGGTCTTGGGGTCCTTGGCCGCCGCATCCATGCGTGGATTGATCTCGACGGCCACGTACAGACGCTGCACGAGCGCTTGAGCGGCAGCGAAACCAGCATCCAGATAGACGGCGCCGATGACAGCTTCGAGCGCATCGGCCAGGATCGATGGCCGATTCGATCCGCCCGAACGCGCCTCGCCCTCGCCAAGCCGCAACAGCGGCGACAACGCCAGCTTGATCGCGAGCTGATGCAGCGTGTCCTGCTTGACCAGATTGGCCCGAACCCTGGACAGATCGCCTTCGGGCATTTCCGAAAGGCGCGTGAAGAGCAGGTGCGATACGGCGAGATTGAGGACGGAATCGCCGAGAAATTCGAGCCGCTCGTTGTGATCGGCCGAAAAACTGCGATGGGTCAGGGCCCGCTGCAGGAGCCGCGGATCCGCAAACGAATGCTGAAGGCGCGCCTGGAGCGCGGCGAGGCCACTCTCGGTCACGGCGCGATCGACGCCGCCAACCCGGCAAGCCTGGGGGTGCGTTTCATCTAGCTCGATTGGCCTCGGTACTTCAACACGAGATAGGCCGGCCCGAAGAGGTGGATTTCGCGGTCGTAGGCAAAGGACACAATCACCTTGTCACCATCCTTCTTCACGTCGAGGTCCCTGCCGCTGACGGACTTGAAGTCATCGATGGCCTGCGCGCGGTCGAAGATGGCGCGGACTTCAGGCACCGTCGTGCCTTCCTTGGCCTTGTTCGCGGCCTTGGTGATCGCCTGATACTCGATCAATGTCGGGATGACTTGCGCCACCACCACGCCCACACACGCGACCACGATGGCCACGAACAAAAGCCCCACGAACGAGATTCCGCGCTGTTTCTGTTTTGCCTGCTGAGTTCTCATGCCCTCTTTCCCCTCGATGAAATGCCGAATATTTATTGGAACGTGCCGATGCGCCTCAGGTCACCGAAATTCATCCAGATCAGGAACGCCTTGCCGACGATATTCTGGTCTGGAACGAACCCCCAATAGCGCGAATCGAGCGAATTGTCTCGGTTGTCGCCCATCATGAAGTAATAGCCCGGTGGCACTTTGCACACGACACCTTCAACACTGTAGCGGCAATTTTCCTGGTTCGGGAACGGCATGATTTCAACTTCGGAAAGGCCGGCGCGGCGCGTTTCATCGTTGAGCAGCTTGTGCTGCGTGTCGCCGAGCTTTTCCGTGTATTGCTTGAGGTAGCGCATCGTCTCCTCGTCAAAATAGTCCGGCACGGCGTCCTTGCTTACCGGCTGGCCGTTGATCGTGAGCTTCTTGTTCAGATAGGCCACCTCGTCGCCCGGCACGCCCACCACGCGCTTGATGTAGTCCATGCTCGGCTTGGGCGGATATCGGAACACCATGACGTCGCCGCGCGCTGGCGGTCGACCGTCAGTGATCTTGGTATTGATGACCGGCAGGCGCAGCCCGTAGACGAATTTGTTGACGAGGATCAGGTCGCCCGTGAGGAGCGTCGGCATCATCGAACCCGAGGGAATCTTGAATGGCTCGAACAGGAACGAACGCAACAGGAACACCACCAGGATCACGGGGAACAGACCGGCAGTCCAGTCCAGCCACCATGGCTGCATGACCAGGCGTTCGCTGGCCTTGGCGTCGACCGTGTCGACCTGTGTGATGCCCTGGCGAGTCAATTCCTCGCGCCGTTTGGCGAGTGCGGCGTCGAGCGCCTCGGCCGCACGCCGGCGCTTGGGCAGGAAATAGAAGCGCTCGGCGAGCCAATAGATACCGGTGACAACGGTCGCCAGGAAAAGCAGCAATGCGAAGTTGCCTTCGACCGCGCCGAAATACCAGGCACCGACATAGCCGACGAAAGCCGCGAGAATCAGTGAAGTGAGGAATGCCATCTTTAGTCTTCGACTTGCAGGATGGCGAGAAAGGCCTCTTGCGGGACCTCGACCGAGCCGATCTGCTTCATTCTTTTTTTGCCCGCTTTCTGCTTTTCGAGCAGCTTGCGCTTGCGGGTGATATCGCCGCCATAACACTTGGCAAGCACGTTCTTGCGCAGGGCCTTGATTGTCTCACGCGCAATGATATTGGCCCCGATGGCCGCCTGGATTGCAACGTCGAACATCTGGCGCGAAATGATCTCGCGCATCTTTGAAACCACCGCCCTGCCGCGGTACTGGCTCTGGCTCCGGTGCACGATGATCGACAGGGCATCGACCTTCTCGCCGTTGAGCAGGATGTCGACCTTGACGACATCCGACGCGCGGTATTCCTTGAACTCGTAATCCATGGACGCATAGCCGCGGCTGACCGATTTCAGCTTGTCGAAGAAATCGAGCACGATCTCGCCCAACGGCATTTCGTAGGTCAACATGACCTGCCGGCCGTGATAGGCCATGTTCATCTGGACGCCGCGCTTTTGATTGGCAAGCGTCATGACCGCTCCGACGTACTCCTGCGGCATGTAGAGATGGACGGTGACGATCGGCTCGCGGATCTCGGACATGCGGCCGACGTCGGGCATCTTGGAAGGGTTCTCCACCATGATGACCTCGCCGTCGCTCTTGACGACCTGGTAGACCACACTGGGCGCCGTCGTGATCAGGTCCTGGTCGAACTCGCGTTCCAGGCGCTCCTGCACGATCTCCATGTGCAGCAGGCCGAGAAAGCCGCATCGGAATCCAAAGCCCAGGGCCTGCGACACCTCCGGCTCGTAATGCAGCGACGAATCGTTGAGCTTGAGCTTTTCGAGCGCGTCGCGGAGCGAGTCGTACTCGCTCGCCTCCGTCGGATAGAGGCCGGCGAAAACCTGGGGCTGGATCTCCTTGAAGCCCGGCAATGCTTCGGTCGCGGTAGCGGCCGCACCGCCGGTGCCAGCCTTGATCAGCGTGACGGTGTCGCCCACCTTGGCGGCCTGCAGTTCCTTGATCCCGGCAATGATGAAGCCAACCTCGCCGGCTTCGAGGGACTCGCGCGCTTCCGTCGCGGGAGTGAACACCCCCAGGTTGTCGGCGTTGTAGCTTGCGCCCGATGCCATCATCTTGATTCGCTCGCCCTTGGCGAGACGGCCATCGACCACGCGCACCAGCATCACGACACCCACGTAGGCGTCGAACCAGCTGTCGATGATCATGGCGCGCAACGCGCCGTCGGGATTGCCGCGCGGCGATGGGACCTTCGCGACGATGGCCTCGAGAATTTCGTCGATGCCCATGCCGGTCTTTGCCGAACATGGAATCGCATCGGTCGCATCGATGCCGATGACATCCTCGATCTCGGCCTTCGCGTTGTCGGGATCCGCCTGTGGCAAATCCATCTTGTTGAGCACCGGCACCACTTCAACGCCGAGGTCGAGCGCGGTGTAGCAGTTGGCCACCGTCTGCGCTTCGACACCTTGGCTCGCATCAACAACGAGCAGCGCGCCTTCGCATGCAGAGAGCGAGCGACTCACTTCATAAGAGAAGTCGACATGGCCCGGTGTATCAATCAGATTGAGGTTGTAGACCTGTCCATCGCGTGCCTTGTAGTGCAATGCGGCGGTCTGTGCCTTGATGGTTATCCCACGCTCCTTCTCGATGTCCATCGAGTCGAGCACTTGCGCCTCCATCTCGCGGTCGGCGAGTCCACCGCAACGCTGGATCAAGCGATCCGCAAGCGTCGACTTGCCGTGATCGATGTGCGCAATGATCGAAAAATTTCTGATGTGATTCATCAACGGGAACGCTTAAGTACTTGAATTGGCTCGCGCGAAGTCGGGAGCGCACAAGAAAAAAGGGCGCGTCTACAAGAGACGCGCCCTGAACCAACAAGCAATGGCAACTGCAGTAGTTGGAACTTCATTGTAGGCAAAAAGGGGGGCGCGTACAGCCGGGCCAGAGCCCTCGGACGGTCGTTGCAGGTCAGCAACATGGTGCTTATGAACAGCTTATCAACAGCATCGGTGGAGCAATTCCTTAACAACTTGTGGGTGAACTGTGGACCGACAGTGGACGGATAGCGGGCATCTCGCATCGTGAAGATCACCGGCCCGCTTATGCACGGACCGGCGTCTGGAAGGCCTCTATTCTACCGAAACTCGTCATTAGATGACTGCTAAGTTAGTAAGTGCAAACTAAATTGAAGGTTCAGGGACGGGAAAATTTTTTTCATCGCAATGCTGCCCGCGCGCGACAACCTCGAAAAAAAGGCCCCAAACCCGACTGTTGGGTGGGGCCACTTGACGCAGGACCCGAGTTCAGCGTGCAGGCCGGAGCAGCGCATATTGCGCCCAGTCGCCTCGACGGAAAAGCAGGCTGACAGGCTTGCTCTTATCTGACTTCGCCAAGACGGTCTCGAAATCCTTCACGTTGGCCACTTCCACATTGCTGATCGCCAGCACGACATCGCCTTCGCGCAGTCCGGCCCGGGCCGCAGCGCCGGTGGCCGCATCGATCTTCACGCCGCCCTTGAGCTTCAACTCCTTCTTCTGCACTTCAGTGAGATCGCTCAACGTCAGCCCCATGGACTTTGCGGCAGCGGACGCCGGCGTCTTGCTGGAAGAATCATCACGATCCGACGCTTGCCTGGCGGGTTTGTCAGGCTCGATCTCCGCGATGGTCACGTTCAGATCGCGCACATTGCCACGGCGGAACACAGTCACCGAACTCTTGGTGCCGGGCTTCGTATTTCCGACGAGACGCGGCAGATCGCTGGGCTTCTCGATGGATTTGCCATCGAACTTGGTGATGATGTCGCCCGGCTCGATCCCGGCTTTCTCGCCTGGCGATCCGGTCTCGACGCCACGGACCAAGGCACCTTGCGCCTTGCCGAGGCCGATCGATTCGGCCACATCCTTCGTGACCTGATCGATCTGCACGCCGATTCGCCCACGCGAAACGCGGCCGAACGCGCGTAATTGATCGCTCACACGAATGGCCTCATCGATCGGGATCGAGAAAGAGATGCCCATGAACCCACCAGAGCGCGAGTAGATCTGGCTGTTGATGCCGACGACTTCGCCGCGCATGTTGATCAAGGGGCCACCGGAATTCCCGGGATTGATGGCCACGTCCGTCTGGATGAAAGGCAAGTAATCCCCGGTGTCCCGCTGCTTGGCGCTCACGATGCCTGCTGTGACGGTGTTCTCCAAGCCGAAAGGCGATCCGATCGCCATCACCCATTCGCCGACACGCAGTTTCGAAATGTCGCCGACCTTGACCGCGGGAAGGCCGGTCGCGTCAATCTTCACGACGGCAACATCGGTCCGCTTGTCGGCGCCGACGATCTTTGCCTTGAATTCACGCTTGTCCGTCAAGGTCACCAGCACTTCGGATGCGCCGTCGACCACATGCGCGTTGGTCATGACGAAACCATCCGGCGAGAGGATGAAGCCGGACCCCACGCCGCGAGGCCGCTCCTCTTCCTGTGGTGCTTGGGGCCTGTTCGGCCGGGGGCCCTGGCGCGGAATGCCTGGCATCGGCTGGCCGAAAAAGCGCCGGAAGAAGTCCTGCATCTCCTCATCCATCTCGCCGTTGCCGGCTCCCTGCGTCACCTTCTCGACGGTGCGAATGTTGACCACCGCAGGGCCGACCTGATCGACCAGATCGGTGAAGTCCGGAAGCACGCGCGCTTGCGCGAACGCAGGGGTTGATGGCAGCAACGCGGCGGTCGACACGACGGCGAAAGCACAGGCAACCAGGCATGAGCGGAATGTGTTCCCCTCGACTTTGAACATCATCAGCTTCTTTCGTTTGAGAGTCTTAGACAAAAACACCATCTATGAGCGCACACGAAACGTGAGGTTCAACCCGCGGTTTCGGCCCGGCGATTCAACGCGCTCGGACAAGACCTTGCGCAAGGGCGTCGAGCGTCTGTGGCGGCACTTCCCCCACCGCTGTCAGCCACCAATCGCCGTCCTTGTCGGCCAACCGGCGTGTGAGCGTAAAGGTTGCTCCCAGCGCAAGCAGAACTTCGCGAGGCTTGCGCTGCGCATCGTAAGGCTCCAGGAACAGCGAGACCGAAGCAAGACCGTCCGAGAAGGTCCACTGCATCGTATGCCCCTGGCCCTCGCCAGCCAAGGGACGCCGATAGCAATTGATCGGCTTGAAGCCGGCAACACCTTTCTTGAGCGCCCATCCCTCGCGCTGCGCCGTGGTGCGCTCGAGCTCGGACTTCTCGATGCGATAACCAGCCGTGCTGCCCATCATCTGCACGAGCGCGTGGATCTTGATCGGTGCATCGAGCTGAAGTTCGGAAAACGCCGACTGTTCGATCACCTTGTTCTCGCCATCGATGGTCTGCAACTTCACCACCAGCCCCGAGCGCCGCTCGCTCCAGACTCGGTAACCGAACCGGAGCTTGTCCCTTGGTTCAAGTTGCACCACATCGGTGTCAAAGCCAGCCACGCGGTCTTTACCGATCACATGAACATCATAGAAATCCGCGATGGACGAATCGGGCGAACCCAACAGGTTCGGGAACAACTCAAGGCTTTCGCGCTTCTCGCTTTTGACGACCTTTGATTCCGGCAGGAAGGTCACGACATGATCGTTACGCCGAAATGTCGAACGGGGGGGCCCCGACAAGGCTTCGATGCGCTCCATCTGAAGATCGCCTTCGCACACATGCCAGATCCGTGCACTTGAGAGGTTTCCGGCTTCGGCAGAGACGACGAATGTGCCCGCGTAGCTACGTTGCCGCGACGCGGCGTGCATGCGCTGGAGCCATTCGACGACGCCCAGCGACGGGGCTTCGCTGACGTTGGCGCCTTTGGCTGGCGGCGAGGAGATCCGCGTCTGGGCGACAGCAGCCTCCGCCATGCAAAGCGCAGCCATCAAGATCACAGACCTACGCGCGGGAATTGGCATCGAAACAGTCATCGCATGAGGCACAGGCACGCAATCAGCGCGAAGGTCTTTCGAAAGTGGCGTTGCGCAGGAAGCCCGATGGCAGCTGCGCGCCGCCAACCTGCTGATGAGCCTCCAGGAGCTGATCGAGCCTCGGATCGCGCAGCATGACCTGCGGGTTTCCGTTTCCAACCAGCACGCGTGTAGGGACAAGGGTCTGAGACGCCTGCTGAGCGACATTCGCGGTCGCGACAACCGCAGTCGGAGCCTGTTGCTGCGCCAACTGCGCGCCCACCGGCCGAGCCCCTTCGACACCTACCCAATTCCACCCAATGGCTGCCGCGGCCGCCAAAGACGCGGCGCCGGCGACCAGTTTCCACCGAAACACAGGCTCATTGGCAGCCTTGAGGTGCCGAGCCTGCAACCGCTTTGCATTGGTCGGGACCGCGACAAGTGCCGGTGTAGCGGGCTCCGCAGCCAGTCGACTTTGAAGGCGGGACAGAAACGATGAGGTGTCGCTGCATGCCGCATGCCCCCCCGAACGCAGCACATCACCGACCAAATGATAGGTCTGCCATGTCGCACGCAATTCTTCGTCGACACCGACCTTGCCAATTACCTGGGCGAACTCATCGTCGCGCAGGTGGCCATCGGCGAGCGCGGACACCTGCTCACGAGCTATGTTTGTGTGGTTCATCTCATTCACCTGCTTACCAACGCTTGCCAGACTGGTTGTCCAGCAAGGGCTTGACCCTGGCCGAAATCGCTTCGCGTGCCCGAAAGATCCGCGATCGCACCGTGCCGATCGGACAACTCATGACCTCGGCAATCTCTTCGTAACTCATACCCTCGATCTCGCGCAGCGTCACTGCCTGCCGAAGCTCGGCAGGCAGCGCTTCCATCGCCGCTTCGACCGCCGCCGCAATTTCGTTGGCAGCCAGAACGGATTCGGGGGTCTCGTCGCTGATTGGTTCGTTTCCGGGTC
The DNA here is from genome assembly GCF_056395305.1 of Variovorax sp. 10L426. NCBI lineage: Bacteria > Pseudomonadati > Pseudomonadota > Betaproteobacteria > Burkholderiales > Comamonadaceae > Variovorax > Variovorax sp. 10L426. Next base: position 194,025 of record NZ_JBFTJF010000008.1, read on the forward strand.
GGTAAGTTTCATCGTCGTCTTCGGAAGACGAACGCAGAGCGCTCTCCGTGACGGTCGGGTCGCGCTTCATGTCCACCAATGCCTTCTTGGCAGTGTTTACCGCGATCCGGTAGAGCCAAGTGTAGAACTGCGCCTCGCCACGAAACTGATGCAGGGCGCGGTAGGCGCGGATGAAGGTTTCCTGGGCGATGTCTTCGACCAGATTTACATCTCGCACCATGCGGCCGATCAATCGTTCGATCCGACGCTGGTACTTGATGACGAGCAGTTCAAAGGCCTTCTGATCCCCGGCCACGGTGCGCTGAACAAGCTGAAAGTCAACCTCTCCCGGTCTCGCGGCTTCGACCGGCGCGTCGGTGAGACCGGCGTCCGGTGGTACGGGAGGTGGCGAAACTGTCATGGCGAGGAATAAGGCGCATTGGCCGCGATCGGATCCTGCGCCCGTGCGGCCGGATCATCCGGAGCGGCGCGCGAATATAGCGCACGGCGCAAATCCCGCCATCGGGCAGGCACGGCATTCCGATCAAGCCAGATCCAGCGTCGCGTCCGGACGGACTCCGTCAGGCAAATCAGCAGCAAGAACTGGAGGTCCAATGCCACGCTCGCCCGGGCCGTTCGAACTGGGATGCGTCCCGACATCGTCCAGTGTTGCCCGTCAAAGGTCAAATCGGCCGGGGCTGAGCATCTGAGCACACCAGTCCATGCCGCCATCCCGGCGACGACTGCGCTGAGCAGCAGAATGCCCTCCCGCCAACCCAGGGTAGCCGATTGAAGACAGGCAACGGAGACGCCGCAGACGCCCAGCCCCCACAAAATAAGGAGGAGGCGCTCGGCATTGCGCGAGCGCCCCACCGGATAGCTCACCGATGGGGCGCTGTGCATGAGTCGGGCAGGATCAAACGCGCTTGAACACCAGCGTGCCGTTGGTGCCGCCAAATCCGAAGTTGTTCTTGACCGCGACATCGATCTTGAGATCACGCGCTTCATTTGCGCAGTAGTCGAGATCGCACTCCGGATCTTGATTGAAGATATTGATCGTCGGCGGGCTCTTCTGATGATGCAGCGCCAAGACGGTAAACACTGATTCGATACCGCCGGCGCCGCCGAGCAAATGACCTGTCATCGATTTCGTCGAGTTGACGACAAGCTTTTTGGCGTGATCGCCGAAGGCGTTCTTGATCGCGTTGGTCTCGTTCAGGTCACCCAGCGGCGTCGACGTTCCATGCGCGTTGACATACTGCACCTGATCAGCGTTCACGCCGGCATTGGCGAGCGCCATCTTCATGGACCGGCGCGGGCCATCCACATTCGGCGCAGTCATGTGATAGGCGTCCCCACTCATCCCGAAGCCAGAGACTTCCGCGTAAATCTTGGCGCCCCGCGCCTTCGCATGCTCGTATTCTTCAAGAACCAGCACGCCAGCACCCTCGCCGAGCACGAACCCGTCACGATCCTTGTCCCACGGCCGAGAGGCGGTCGTCGGATCGTCGTTGCGAGTGGACAAGGCTCTTGCTGCCGCAAACCCGCCCAAGCCAAGCGGAGATACCGTGGATTCAGCACCGCCGGCAATCATCACATCGGCATCGCCGTACTCGATCATGCGCGCGGATGTCCCGATCGCATGCAAGCCCGTGGTGCACGCAGTGACGATAGCGATATTGGGGCCCTTGAAGCCGTACTGAATGGAGACGTGGCCCGAGATCATGTTGATGATCGACGCCGGCACGAAGAACGGAGACACGCGGCGCGGACCACGGTTCACCAGTTCGGCATGGGTGTCTTCAATCAACGGCAGCCCGCCGATACCCGAGCCGATATTGCACCCGATGCGTACCGCCTGCTCGTCCGACAACGCATCGCCCGTCGGAAGGCCGCTGTCTTGCACCGCCTGCATTGCTGCGGCGAGCCCGAGGTGAATGAAGCGGTCCATATGGCGCGCTTCCTTCTCCGGGATGTACTGCTTGATGTCGAAACCCTTCACTTCACCTGCGAACTTGCAAGAGAAGCCGCTCACGTCGAACTTGGTGATGGTGTCGATGCCCGATTTCCCGGCCAATAGATTGGCCCAGGACTCGGCGACGGTGTTTCCGACAGGAGCGAGGCAACCGAGTCCGGTCACGACGACGCGGCGTTTGGTCATGCCGGCAAACCTTTCTGGGAGCACTGAGACCATTGCACGGCGCAGGCCTATGGAATGGAGACTCAGCTTGGCCGATCAGGCCTTTTGATTCTTGGTGGCGTAGTCGACGGCGTTCTGCACCGTCGTGATCTTCTCGGCGTCTTCGTCCGGGATCTCGATGCCGAACTCGTCCTCGAGCGCCATCACGAGTTCGACCGTGTCGAGCGAGTCTGCACCGAGATCGGCAACAAAGGCCTTTTCGTTGGTGACCTGGGACTCTTCAACGCCGAGTTGTTCGGCAATGATTTTCTTGACACGTGCTTCGATATCGCTCATTTGGTTCCCTCTGAGGGTTGTAAGTAATCGGTGGATTTTAGCCGGCCGCGTTGTGGCATTTGCCGCACAGCGGTCGTTGAAAGGGATTGCGTCTGGAGCTTACATATGCATGCCGCCATTCACGTGCAGTTCCTGCCCCGTGACATAGGCGGCTTGCGGAGAAGCCAGGAAGGCGACGGCATGGGCAATGTCCGCCGGTTTGCCCAGGTGGCCGAGCGGAATCTGGGCGAGCAGCGCCTGCTGTTGCGCCTCGGGCAGGCTGGCGGTCATATCGGTTTCGATGAAGCCCGGGGCAACGCAATTGACAGTAATGTTGCGACTCCCGAGTTCGCGCGCCAAGGCGCGCGTCATGCCCGCGACGCCGGCCTTTGCAGCGGCATAGTTGGCTTGGCCTGCGTTGCCCGAAGCGCCGACCACACTGGTGATGTTGATGATGCGGCCGTAGCGCTGCTTCATCATGGGCCGAATCACCGCGCGGGAAAGACGGAAAACCGCCTTCAAATTGGTGTCGAGCACGGCATCCCAATCCACATCCTTCAGGCGCATTGCAAGCGTGTCGCGGGTGATGCCTGCGTTGTTCACCAGCACGTGGACTGCGCCGTAGACCTTCACGATTTCATCGATCAGCGCCTCGACCGCCGCACCGTCATTGACGTCGAGCGCGCATCCGCGGCCGTCATATCCACCCAAGGCCGCCGTGATCTTGGCCGCGCCCTCTTCGGTGGTGCCGGTACCGATGACCTTGAGCCCGCGTTGGGCCAACTCGAGCGCGATCGCCGCACCGATACCACGAGACGCGCCAGTAACCAGCGCGACCTGTCCTTCAAATTTGGGTGTGCTCATGAAAACAACCTTGGGGCTCGGGCCTCAGATGCCGAGCATTTGCCTGGTTTCGGCGAGGGTCGCCGGGTCGTAGACCGAAACTGCGGCCATCTCGGGTGCGATTCGCTTCGCCATGCCGGACAGTACCTTGCCTGGACCGCACTCGACGACGGCTTCAACGCCTCGGGACTTCAAGGCCTGTACGGTCTCAACCCATCTCACGGGACCCGCGGCCTGACGCACCAAGGCGTCGCGAATCAACTCGGGATCGTCTGTGACGCTCACGTCGATATTGTTGATGACAGGAATCTGAGGCGCCAGAAGCGCCATCGGTGCGAGGCGCTCACGCAACGCCTGCGCAGCAGGCTTCATCAGACTCGAATGGAAGGGCGCGGAAACAGGCAAGGGCAATGCCCGCTTTGCGCCGCTCGCCTTCAACACTTCGCAAGCCTTGTCGACGGCAGCCTTGCTTCCCGCAATCACGGTCTGCATCGGATCATTGAAATTCACCGCTTCGACGACCTCGCCGCTGCCCGGTCCGAACGCAGCGGTCACTTCAGCGCAACCGGCCTTCACCTTTTCCGCGTCCATGCCCAGGATGGCCGCCATCGCCCCCACTCCGACCGGAACAGCCTGCTGCATGGCCTGGGCGCGAAAGCGCACCAGCGGTGCAGCCTGGGCCAACGTGAGGACTCCGGAAGCGACCAGCGCGGCGTACTCGCCCAGTGAGTGGCCAGCTACGACCGACGGACGACCCCCTCCCTCTGCCAGCCAGGCACGCCAAGCGGCCACACCTGCGACCAGCATCACCGGCTGGGTATTGGTGGTCAGGGCCAGGGCCTCCTTGGGGCCTTCATGAATGAGACGCGCGACGTCTTCGCCGAGGGCATCGGACGCCTCGCGCAAAGTTTCGGCGACTGCAGGGTGATCGCCCCAGGCGTCGAGCATCCCGACAGCTTGCGAGCCCTGTCCCGGAAAGACAAAAGCGAAGGTTTTCATTGTTCGTGTGTGTCCTGGCGCGCAATTGCCCCGTCGGGCAGCGCGCAAGTATCAATAGTCCAACAACACCGCGCCCCAGGTGAAGCCACCGCCAACGCCTTCGAGCATCAAGGTGTCGCCCTTCTTCACCTTGCCGGAGCGCACGGCATGATCCAGGGCCAACGGTATGGAGGCAGCCGAAGTATTGCCGTGCTCATCGACTGTCACGATCAGCTTTTCACGGGGCAATTTCAGTTTCCTGGCGGTGCCTTCCATGATCCGGATATTTGCCTGATGAGGAATCAGCCAGTCGATATCGTCGTCCGTCTTGCCCGCTTTTTGCAGGGTGGCGCGAGCGGCTTCCTCGAGGACACGCACAGCCAACTTGAATACCGCCTGTCCATCCATGTGAAGCAAAGGCGTGCCGAGCACGGATCCACCTGACACGTGACCTGGCACACAGAGGATGCCGACATGCTTGCCATCAGCATGCAGATCGCTGGAAAGTATCCCGGGTTCGTCGCTGGCCTCGAGGATGACGGCACCTGCGCCATCGCCGAAGAGCACGCACGTGGTGCGATCGTTGAAGTCCAGAATGCGGGAGAACACTTCTGCCCCCACGATGAGAGCGCATTTGGCGCTGCCGGTGCGAATCATTGCATCTGCAACGGTCAACGCGTAGACAAAACCGCTGCACACTGCCTGGACATCGAACGCCGGGCAACCGGCGATTCCCAGCTTGTGCTGGAGAATTGCGGCCGACGACGGAAAGACCATATCTGGCGTCGAGGTCGCAACGATGATCAAGTCGATATCGGCCGCACTGCGGCCCGCAGCCTCAAGTGCATGCCGTGCCGCCTCGAGACCCAGATCGCTGCTTGACACATCTGGTGCAGCGAAATGTCGAGCCCGGATACCGGTGCGCTCGATGATCCATTGGTCCGAAGTCTCGACGCCGCGCGCGGCCAAGTCTCGGGCGAGGTCGTCGTTGGTGACGCGGCGTGGCGGCAGGTAGCTACCGGTGCCTGTAATACGAGAGAAAGGGGTCATCAAACGTGGAGCGCCGCGGTGTCGGCCGACGCCGCCGATTCTTGCCGCGCGAGCAGTGGCGCGGCGTGGGCGATGCGGGCCCGCACGCGATCGAGCAGGTTGTTGCGAGCGGCATCATAAGCGCGATCAAGGGCATGTCCGAAGGCCACTTCGTCGGCAGAGCCATGGCTCTTGAACACCAACCCTCGAAGGCCGAGCAATGCCGCGCCGTTGTATCTACGATGATCCAAACGTTTTTTAAGCGCTTTTAGAACAGGATAGGACACGATCGCAGCAAATTTGCTGAACAAGCCGCTTGTGTACTCGATGCGAAGAAAATCGACAATCATTGAGGCGACGCCTTCGGTCGCCTTGAGAGTGACATTTCCGACAAACCCGTCGCACACGACGATGTCAGTTGTCCCCTTGAAGATGTCGTTGCCTTCCACGTTACCGTAGAAGTTCAAGTCCTGTGAAGCAGCCGCTTTTCGAAGCAGTTGGCTCGCTTTCTTGATGGTTTCGCTGCCTTTGATGGCCTCTTCCCCAACGTTGAGGAGCCCAACGGTCGGTGATTCATTGCCGGTCAAGGCAGACACCAGCGCAGACCCAAGCACTGCAAATTGCAAGAGATCTTCGGCGTCGCAATCGACATTGGCCCCAAGATCCAGGACCGTCGTCGCACCACCCTTGCTGTTTGGCAATTGAGGCGCGATGGCAGGCCGATCGATCCCGTCGAGGGTCTTCAGCAAATATCTCGCGATGGCCATGAGCGCGCCGGTGTTCCCGGCCGAAACCGCAGCCTGGGCTGCGCCGTCCTTTACTTGCTGGATAGCGACCCGCATCGACGAGTCTTTTTTCTTGCGAAGCGCGACTTCAATGGGATCGTCCATGCCGACCACTTCGCGCGCGGGAATGACGGTTGCACGAGGATGCGAGAAGCCGGCAAGTGCGTCAGGCATTCCAACGAGAAGCAGCGAGGCCTCCGCATGACGATCGAGAAACGCTCGGCAGGCCGCGAGCGTGACGCGCGGGCCATGGTCGCCGCCCATGCAATCAACAGCAAGCGTGATCACGGACGGGGCGGGAGCAAGTGCAGACGGTGTGGCCATCAAAACAAAGGCCCGACGCTACGGAAAAAGTAGCTTCGGGCCTTGGCCTTGAAACGAAATCAGGCTTCAGATTTGGTCTTAAGAACCTTGCGGCCACGATAAAAGCCGTTCGGGCTGATGTGGTGACGCAGGTGCGTCTCGCCCGTGGTGGGCTCAACGGCGATGCCGGGCACGCCCAGCGCGTTGTGCGAACGATGCATGCCGCGCTTCGACGGCGACTTCTTGTTTTGCTGGACGGCCATGCTGGCTCCTGGAAGTATTCGGGTGGGTTGGTGTGCATGCGGGGCGGCGATAACGCTTTCAAAGCACTAGCGGCGGCGCGCGCGAAGCCCATGAGTATAGCCTAACAGGGCACCGAGCGCCAATGGACTTGCCTCCGGGCTACTTTGACTTGTCCGATCGCAGTGCGCCCAGGACCGCGAAAGGATTGGGCCGTTCGGCCTCTGCTGCCTCGAAATCGGGATCCACGGCCGAAAGCCGCGTCGGTTCGGGGCAAGCCTCGTGCCGCGGGGTCACTGGAATTTCCATCAGAAGTTCGTCTTCGATGAGTTCGTGAAGATCAAAGTCGCGGCTCGCCACCAGCACGTCCTCTTCCGCTTCCTCGTCTTCGGCGGCTGCGGTGGCCTCGTCGGCGGCAAAGCGGTACCAGCGGTCGACATGCAACGGCACATCGACCGGCGAAAGGCACCGTTGGCAAACAAGGGGGGCAAGGACATCCGCCGTCAGGTGCAGCCACGAAACAACCGCGCCGTCGGGGCCAGCGCGGCCCTGGCCGACAGCTTTCCAGCGAACCATCAAGTTCTCGGCGGGATCGACCAACTCAGCGCGCAAGCGCTTGTAGTTTCGGATGGGGTCGTTTCCGGAAATGGCAGCAGCGGCTTCGGCGAAGCCGTTCACGTCAAGGCGACCGGGGGCAAATTCTCTCGTCATCCACGCCAGTCTAAACCGCTCGCGCACAATCCTGTCCATGCAACGCCAAGTGATACTTGCTTCGACCTCGCGCTATCGGCGAGAACTCATGCTCCGATTGCGCCTGCCTTTCGACGTCCACGCGCCGGAAGTCGATGAAACGCCCATGGCGGACGAGACGCCACGCGTGCTCGCCGAGCGACTCGCGCTTGAAAAGGCGACGGCGGTTGCGCGTCGTTTTCCCGAGGCCGTCGTGATCGGATCCGATCAAGTGGCCGACCTGTCCGGCGAGCCCCTTGGAAAACCCGGGGACCACGCTCGCGCCACTGCCCAGTTGCGACGCATGCGTGGGCAGACGCTGATATTCCAGACGGCCGTAGCCGTGGTGTGTCAAAACACGGGCTTCGCACAGCGGGATCTGGCGCCCGTGAAAGTGACGTTTCGCGACCTGAGCGATGCAGCCATCGAGGCCTATTTGAATGCCGAGCAACCCTACGACTGTGCCGGGAGCGCTAAAAGCGAGGGCCTGGGCATCGCATTGCTCGATTCCATAGAGAGCGATGACCCGACCGCGCTCGTCGGCCTGCCGCTGATTCGAACGGCCAAGATGTTGCGGGCGGCAGGAGTCGACCTGCTGTGAACACCAAGGCGTATGGAAAGCTGTATCTCGTCCCAGCGCCGCTCGATTTCGGATGCGACGAGCAGACGGATCTTCAAGATGCATTGCCCCTAGGTACCTTGCAAGTGGCTGCGCAGATCACCCACTGGATCTGCGAAAACGCGAAGTCTGGCCGCGCCTATCTCAAGCGCATCGACGCCGTCGTGCCGCTCGCCGCTCCTTTGCAGGCCCTGCAGATCCAGGAGCTGCCGCGTGAGGTCCATAAGAAGGGCGATCACGGCGGGCAATTCGATGCACGACCACTTCTGGCCGCCGCCCTGGAAGGTCATGACGTGGGGTTGCTCAGTGAAGCGGGCATGCCTGCCGTCGCCGACCCCGGCTCATCGGTGGCGAAGGCTGCCCACGAACTGGGCGTTGCAGTCGTCCCGCTGACCGGCCCCGTGTCGCTCCTGCTGGCATTGGCGGCAAGCGGTCTGAACGGCCAGAACTTCGCCTTCGTTGGTTATCTCCCGCAGGACGCCGACGCGCGCGTTCGGCGAATTCGCGAACTCGAGGCGCTCGCACTCAAGACCGGCCAGACGCAGCTTTTCATCGAGACGCCCTATCGCAATGCTGCCGTGCTGCAGGCACTCACGCAGACGCTGCAGCACAACACCCGCCTGGCAGTGGCCAGAGGGCTCACGCTCGCGTCTTCGCACGTTCGCAGCGAGACCGTGAAAGCCTGGCGTGCAAAGCCGGCGCCTGCGGATGAGCGCACACCGGCCGTGTTCGCCATCGGCCGCTAGAGGCCAGTTCGACGCGATGACGGTCGTTCCCGCAAGCATGCGCTTGGCTTCGCGGGCGCAATTCTTCTGTTCAGGGTTTGTCTTCGCGACGTGGGGAGTCCACATCCCTACCGTGAAAGCGCACTACGGCGTCAACGAAGCCCAGTTGGGCCTCGCACTGCTGGCAGCGGGCATCGGCGCGCTCCTCGGTCTGACGCAGGCGAGCCGCTGGATCGGCCGCTACGGCGCTGGCCGCATGGCCGGTCTTTGCGGCTCGGCCTACGCACTGCTGCTCGCGGGTCTATTGATGGCGCCGGGCTATGCCGCGCTACTGGTCCTGCTCGCGACATTCGGCATCGCGACGAGTGTGTTCGACGTCGCAATCAACACCGAAGCGGCGCAGCTCGAACTCCAAGGCGACAAGCCACTGATGAGCGGCATGCATGGCATGTTCAGCCTGGGCGGCATGGTCGGCGCGACCACGGGCAGCGCGGCCATCGCGGCGGGATTGGGCGCGCAACACCATTTGACGCTTGTCGCCACGACCATGGCGCTCACGGTGGCGGTATCCGCTCAACGGATGCTCCCCAAGGAGGCGACCGCATTCGCCAGCGGAGACAGCGGTTTTCGGCTGCCTCGCGGCACCCTCGCGGTACTCGGGCTCCTGGCCGCGCTCGGACTGATTGCGGAGGGCGCGATCTACGACTGGAGCGTCCTCTACCTGCAACAGGAACTGGGTAGCCCTCAGCAGCAGGCAGCCCTCGCCTATGCGAGTTTTTCGGCGGCAATGGCAACCGCGCGCTTCGGCGGCGATGCGATGCGGGCACGCTTCGAGCCGGCCGTACTCCTGCGTGCGAGCGCCCTGCTGGCGGCCGCGTCCATGACGCTGGTATTGATCACCGACACACCCTGGTTGGCCTTGGTCGGATTTGCAGGCGTCGGCATTGGATTCGCCAACGTGGTGCCCGTTCTTTTCGCAGCATCCGCCCGCGTGCCCGGCGTCGAGCCGGCGCAGGGCATCGCCGCGGTATCGGCGGTCGCCTATCTGGGCTTCATGGCGGGACCGCCAGTGATCGGGTTCCTGGCGCAAATCAGCACGCTGACCGCTGCGCTGTACGTCGTGGTGCTTTTCGCCGCGGGACTGGCGGCTTCGGCGCGCCACGCCAATACGACCTGAATCGGTCAGTGCAGCACAGGCGCGGCGCGCATCGCCCGCACTGACGCGTCGCCAAGGGCGGCGCCGAATTTCTTGGCGAGCTTCTCGGCGACGTTGTCGCGACGCGTGTAGTCGATGACTTCTTCGGCCTTGATCACTTCGCGTGCCACGTAGTCGACATTGCCGAGTTGATCTGCGAGGCCCAGCTCGATCGCCTGCTGGCCGCTCCAGAACAGTCCACTGAACAGGCCCGGGGTATTGACCTTGAGACGATCGCCGCGACCGCTCTTGACCACCTCGATGAACTGCGCGTGGATCTGATCCAGCATCTGCTGCGCGTGCGCGCGCTGGGGTTCGCTCATCGGACTGAACGGATCCAGGAAGCCTTTGTTCTCCCCGGCCGTGAGGAGCCTTCGCTCCACGCCCACCTTGTCCATGAGGCCGGTGAATCCGAAGCCGTCCATCAGCACGCCGATGCTTCCGACGATGCTGGCCTTGTCGACGAAAACCTTGTCGGTGGCAGCGGCGATGTAGTACGCGGCGGAAGCGCAGGTCTCTTCGACGACGGCGTAGATCGGCTTGTTGTATTTGGCGCGCATGCGCTTGATTTCGTCGTTGATGATGCCCGCCTGCACCGGGCTGCCGCCCGGCGAGTTGATCAGCAGTACGATGCCCTTGGCACCTTCGTCTTCGAAGGCCGTCTTCATTGCTGCAACGACGAATTCAGCGCTCGCATCCGCGCCGCTGGCGATTTCGCCCTTGATTTCGACCACTGCGGTATGCGCTGTCGTCTTCGCCGCCGTGGGCGTGGCGCGCGACACGGCAAACCACGCCAGGAAGATGAAGAAGGCCAGCCAGGCAAGACGCACGAAGATCTTCCACCGCCGGGCCGCTCTTTGTTCGCGCAAAGCCGCAAAGGCCAGTTTTTCCAGGGTCGCGCGTTCCCAGCCGGCCTGCTGCGTCGGGTCGTTCTTTGACATGTTCATTGAAGTAGAGACGGGCGCAGCGCGCTCGAAAGGCTCGAAACCCTCGGGCTCCTTGCGGTTGGAATCTGTCATTTCAGAAGGCGAGAGGTTGGAGGTTCCAGTCAGTATGCCAGTGGACAACGCCGTCCCGTTCGCTCAACGTGATCTTCACGAGGCCGCCACGACAAGGGCCCCCGGCGCATTCACCGGTATCCGGCTTGTAGACCGCGCCATGCGTCGCGCACAGGAGCCATTGCCCGCTGTCGTCGAAGAAGCGATCGGGCTGGAAATCCAGTTCCATCGCGACATGGCTGCAGCGGTTCAGGTAGGCATGCGGCCTGCCCTCGAATCGGATGGCGAAGGCGCGGCATGTCTGGCCACCATGCACCACATCGAACGGCACTCCGCGGCCGCCCTCGACCAAGTCAGCGGCATTGCAGAGAGGAACGCATTCGCTCATGCCCGAATTGTCACGCGTTCGCGAGAAGCCATTCCGTCAGACCGGAAACCGAATGAGCCACATGCACGGGCGACAAGGCCTCGAAGTCGTCGGATTCGTGGGCCCCATAGCTCACGCCGAGGCTCGCGCAGCCTGCATTGATCGCGAGTTGGAGGTCGTGTGTGGTGTCTCCGATCATCAGGGTTCGTTCGGGCGGCACATCGAGCTCTTCCATCAGTTCGAGCAGCATGCGCGGATGAGGCTTCCCGAAGGTCTCGTCCGCCGTGCGAGAGGCGTCGAAGCGATCACGCAAGGCGACAGTCGCCAGCGCCTCGTTCAGTCCGCGCCGAGACTTGCCGGTCGCAACGGCCAGCAAGTGGCCGCGCGCCCGGAGCGCATCGAGCATCGGCAGTACGCCGTCGAACAGCACAAGATCGTCCTGATGCTGAAGATAGTGGTATCGGTAGCGAGCGCCGAGTTCGGGGTACTTTTCCTTCGGTACGTCCGGTGCCGCGCGAGCGAGCGCTTCCGCAAGGCCGAGCCCGATCACCCAGGCGGCGTCGTTTTCGCTCGGCTTGGCGCCGCCGACGTCGACCACCGCGGCCTGAATGCAGCGAACGATCAGGCGTGTCGAGTCGTAAAGCGTTCCGTCCCAGTCAAAGGCGATCAGGTCGAAGCGGCGTGGGCGGATATCAGTCATTGAGGGGTTGTCACGGGGTGAGTCGCAAGCACTTCCAGTGCAGGTTTGGGCATCAGTACATGCAATTCCGGCGGCAGGTCCGCCTGCAGTGCCATGCGTTCATTGCTCGCGGGATGGGTGAACTGCAGGCGCCATGCGTGCAGGAACATGCGCTTGAGGCCGAGTTTCTGAAGCGCCCGGTTGCGCTCGAAATCGCCGTACTTGTCGTCCCCAGCGATGGCATGTCCAGCCGAAGCCAGATGGACGCGAATCTGGTGTGTTCGGCCGGTCTTGATGGTGACTGCCAGAAGCGACACCGGCGCGGCATCTCCGGCCAGGGTGAAACGGGCCAGCACTTTCACCAGCGTAACGGCTCGCATCGCATCGGGATGGTCCTTGGCTACGACGCGCACGCGACGCTCGCCAGCCTCGGAAGCGCCGGGTGGACCCGCCAGGAGATATTTGGCCAGGGGCGCGTCAAGCACTTTCTTATTAGCGGGCCAACTTCCTTCGACCAGAGCGAGGTAGGTCTTTCCCGTTTCGCGCTCCCGGAATTGGTCCTGCAATGCGGTCAACGCGCTGCGCTTCTTCGCAATCAGAAGAATGCCGGACGTTTCCCGATCGAGTCGATGCACGAGTTCCAGGAAGCGGGCAGCAGGCCGCGCCCTGCGCAACTGCTCGATGACGCCGAAGCTGACGCCGCTGCCGCCATGAACGGCAACGCCCGCAGGTTTGTCGATCGCGATCAGTGCGTCGTCTTCGTGCAACAGGGGGAATTCACGTGCGGGCGCGGGAGAGGAAGCGCCTTCCTCCGTTCGAGGCGATACGCGAACCGGCGGCAGACGCAGCACATCGCCGGCGGCCAGGCGGGTCTCGGCCTGCGCGCGTCCCTTGTTGACCCGCACCTCTCCCGACCGAATGATCCGGTAGACGTGGGTCTTTGGCACGCCCTTGAGATGGCGGAAGAGGAAGTTATCCAACCGTTGGCCCGCAGACTCCTCGTCGACTGTCAGAAAGCGAACTTCGGCCACCGCGGGACTCGGCTTCGCACCTATAATGTTTTTCACCAGCGCGGTCATGTAAGTGCTTGATTAATCAGAAGTTTAGAGCACTGCAGGAGGCGCTGTGAGGTCGATGCCGCTTTGATGTCGAGTTCGCAAGCCACGCGCAAATGCGCAAGGCGGCGGGCGCTTCACCCGAGTCAAGCCGACGCCCACGAAACACCGATACGGAATACCCCAGCCGGCAGGCTCAAAGCTGCCGGCGGATCGAAGCGAGTACCTTGTGTTGATGCTATTGGTTCAACTTGTTCTGCGTTGGCTGATGCCGACGAGTTCAGGCATTGAGCCGCCAGCTTCGCGCGCCACCATTGCGCCAATCGCTATAAAAAGTGTAGCGAGTCAACATCACATCGGGCTCGCGCCCATCCATGCGCCCCCACCCTGGCCGGCATTGAGTTGACTCTCGATGCGGCTGTCCGCGCTCGCGCGGTGGCCACCATCCGCCAGGGCTTAGCGGCAATTCCTTCGTTTCGCGACGCGTCGTCCGTGCATCGTTAGGTCCGTCATGGACCGGTAGAACGAGACGAACATACAAAGGACAACGCATCATGAAACGGATGCTGATCAACGCCACGCAGGCTGAAGAACGCCGCTTGGCCATCGTCGACGGGCAAAAGCTCCTCGACTACGAAATCGAGATCGAAGGGCGCGAACAGCGCAAGGGCAACATCTACAAGGCAGTGGTGACGCGCGTCGAGCCGTCGCTGGAAGCCTGCTTCGTCGACTACGGCGAAGACCGCCACGGCTTCCTGCCGTTCAAGGAAATCTCCAAGCAATATTTCGCAGAGGGCGTGTCGGCCAGCCAGGCACGGATTCAGGACGCGATCAAGGAGGGCCAGGAACTGGTCGTCCAGGTCGAAAAGGAAGAGCGCGGCAACAAAGGTGCGGCGCTGACGACATTCATTTCGCTGGCCGGACGCTACGTCGTGCTGATGCCGAACAATCCGCGCGGCGGCGGCGTGAGCCGGCGGATCGAGGGTGACGACCGGGCCGAACTGAAGGAAGCGATGGACCAGCTCGAATATCCCAAGGGGATGAGCATCATCGCGCGCACTGCAGGCATCGGACGCTCGGCACCCGAACTGCAGTGGGACTTGAACTACCTGCTCAAGCTCTGGGCCGCCATCGACGGCGCTGCCAAGGGCGGCAAGGGCGCCTTCCTGATCTACCAGGAATCCTCGCTCGTGATCCGTGCCATCCGTGATTACTTCAATCACGACATCGGCGACATCCTGATCGATACCGACGACATCTACGACCAGGCGCAGCAGTTCATGGCGCACGTGATGCCGGAGCATGCTTCGCGCGTGAAACGCTATCGCGACGATGCGGCCCTCTTCAGCCGATTCCAGATCGAGCATCAGATCGAGTCGGCCTATGCCCGCACGGTGCAGTTGCCCAGCGGCGGCGCCATCGTGATCGATCACACGGAAGCACTCGTCTCGGTCGACGTCAACTCGGCACGCGCCATCAAGGGCGGCGATATCGAAGAGACGGCCACTCGCACCAATCTCGAGGCCGCGGACGAAGTGGCGCGCCAGATGCGTCTGCGCGATCTGGGCGGCCTGATCGTGATCGACTTCATCGACATGGACGAGTCGAAAAATCGCCGTGAAGTCGAAAGCCGGCTGCGTGACGCTCTGCGGCAGGACCGTGCGCGTGTGCAGTTCGGGTCGATCAGCAAGTTCGGCCTCATGGAAATGAGCCGCCAGCGGCTGAAGCCCGCGCTGAGCGAAGGCTCGTCAATCCCCTGCCCCCGTTGTGGCGGTTCCGGCCACATTCGCGACACCGAATCGAGCGCGCTGCAGATCCTTCGCATCATTCAAGAAGAATCGATGAAGGACAACACGGCGGCAGTGCACGTGCAGGTTCCGGTCGAGGTTGCCTCGTTCCTCCTGAACGAGAAGCGCCCAGAGATCGCCAAGATCGAACTCAAGCAGCGCGTGACCGTGCTGATGGTGCCCAACAAGACGCTCGAAACGCCCAATTACAAGCTGGAGCGCCTCAAGCACGACGATCCGCGTCTCGATCACATCGAAGCCAGCTACAAGATGGCTGACGAGATCGAAGACCCGACCTCCGTCACGCGCCGCTCGCAAGAGCCTACCAACAAGCAAACGCCGGTCATCAAGGGCGTCCTGCCCGACGCACCGGCGCCCGTGGTGGCACCGAAGCCCGAGACCGCTCGCCCACCCGTTTCTGCTCAGGCAGCCGCAACCCCGGCAACAGCCGCCCCAGCGGTGGCCAAATCGGCCGAATCCGGCCTATTCGGTTGGATCAAGAGCCTCTTTGGCGCCACACCGGCGCCCGCACCCGCGCCGGTCATTCCTGTCGAAGCTCCAAAGCCGCGCAAGGAAGGTCGCACGGGCCGCGACGGCGAAACGCCGCGCACCGCGCGAGACGGTGAACAGCGCCGTGGACGCGGCGAGGGCCGTAGCGGCCGCGACGGCGAGCGCCGCGGAGGCCGTTCAGGCGAGCGCCGCGAAGGCGAACGTCGGGACGGACGCAACGAGGCTCGCAACGACAGCCAGGTTCGGGAGCCGCGCGAAGCACGGCCCGCCCGCGACGGTGAGCGCCGCGGACGTGGCGAGCGTCGCGAAGGCGATGCGCGGCAGCAGCCGGTCGAGACGACGGAAGTTCAGTTCGACGCTCAGGCAGCCGCCGCAAACAGCCCTTCTGGCGACTTGGGCGCCCCGTCGGAACGCACGCCGCGCGGACGCGGCGAGCGCCGGGACCGCGGTGGCGAACGCAACGCGGACGCTTCGCGCGAACGCAGCGGCGATGCGACGCGCGACGCAAGCCTGAGTGGAGAGGCAACGCCAAACGCCGGACAGGCTGATCGCGGCGGACGCAACGGTCGGGAAGACCGGGCGCCCCGCAACGAGCGCGGTGAAGGTCGTCGGGAACGGCGCTACGAGGGCCCCGCGCAAATCAGCGAGTTGCCCACGCCTGACCAGCAACCGGTGCTCGACCGCAACGCCGTCAATGAAGCCAGCACCCAAGAGGCCCAGGGAGCGGAACTTGCACCGCGTCGCGAGGGCGACGAGCGTCGCGGGCGCTCCCGCGATCGATACGGACGCGACCGCCGCGACCGTGGACCTCGCGAAGACGGCGATGTGAATGAATCCGCTTCGATGCCCGTCTCGACCGCAGAAAGAGACGATGCCCAAGAAGCGCCGGTTCCGGTTCGCACCCCACAGGTCGTAACCGCGCCGGCCGCACCCATCGTGGTGGAAGCCAAGGCCCCATCTACGCGTGCACTCCCGAAGGTCCAGCCATTCGTTCTACCCCTCGACGAACTGGCTCAAGTCGCCGAGGGCTCGGGCCTTCACTGGGTCAATTCGGACGCCGAGCGGGTTGCGCAGGTCCGCGCAGCCATCGCCGCTGAACCCAGGCCCCTGCACGTTCCTCGCGAGCGCCCGCCCGCGATCGTGATCGACGAAGGTCCGTTGGTGCTCGTCGAAACCCGGCGCGATCTGGCTGGAATGGTGTTGCCGTTCGAGAAGGCGGCTCAAGACTCGGGCGCTCGCCCCTGAGTCACAGGGAGGCTCGCCCTCCCTTTTTTCTCGTCTCAAAAAATGGCATGGCCGGCGCCCGCGCGCGCCGGCTCCCGAGGGAGAACGCCCTCGGCGCCAGAATTGGCCGACACCATCGTCCGTGCGACGCTGGCATCAGGCGGCCAGTGCCACCCTGAAGATTCCGCTATCAGTGCGTTCCTGACGCCGCCCGTGGGGCTGCGCGCGCACCAAAAACTGGCCTTCGACCCAGGCTCCCGGTTTCTGTATCGAGACCCCGCGTCTCGAAGCGACGTGTGATGCTGCATCGCACAAAACGAAGCCTTCTGGACTTATTCACGTTTCGCCAAACGGCGTATGTAAACAACACCTTCTCCTACAGCCCCGTTAACAATTTGTCATACCAAAGGACTACACTGTGCTCGAGCATGCTGCGATGCATCAAACGCGTTCGCACTTCTCATTACAGAGGAAGAAGACTAGGCCGTTTGGCGGACGATGTACGGCTTTTGTTGACACGACAGCGGCAGGCGCATATGTTCAAATTCTTGCCGATAGTAGTAAAGCGTTACACTGCCCCGCTCACCCGATTGAGGCAGCACCCGTTACGGGAGAATTGCAAATGTTTCGTTCTGACTCGACCGCAAATGGCAACGTGGTCCGACGTTTTTCTCCTGATGGGGGCGGCCCTTCTGCACCCGCATATGCACAGCCACGCCGGCTGACCTACCTTGAACGCACGGCAAAGCGGACCATCGACATCGTCGGCGCGCTGACTTTCTTCGCCCTCTTCGGCCCGCTTTATCTGATCGTGGCCTTGAGCGTTGCTGTCAGCATGGGTCGGCCGGTTCACTTCTGGCAAAACCGGCTTGGCGAAAGCGGTCAGCGCTTTCGCTTCTACAAGTTTCGGTCGATGGTGCGCAATTCGGAGGATGTGCTGGACGAGTTCCTGAGCCGCAATGACATGGCCCGGACCGAGTGGGACACCTTCCAGAAACTCGAGAAAGACCCTCGGATCACCCCCATCGGCGTTTTCATCCGCAAGCTCAGTCTGGACGAACTGCCCCAGTTCTGGAATGTGCTCAAGGGTGACATGAGCCTGGTCGGCCCGCGCCCGTGCATGGAGCGCCAACGGAGTCTCTATGGCAAGGGCTGGGAGCACTATTGCGCGGTGCGCCCCGGCATTACCGGGCTGTGGCAGGTGAGCGGCCGCAACCGTCTTTCCTACGCGCGCCGCGTCGAACTCGACGTTGAGTACGTCTGCAACTGGTCGCTTTGGCTGGACGTCAAGATCTTGTTGAGGACTGTTCGCGCGGTCGTGAGCGGCGAGGGGTCGCGGTGACTTCCGTGCAGCCCGTGGTGCTCTGCGGCGGCAGCGGCACCCGCTTGTGGCCTCTTTCGCGCAAGACACTGCCCAAGCAGTTCGCCCCGCTGGTGGGCAACAAGAGCCTGCTCCTTCTCACACTGGAGCGTCTGCGCAAGCTCAACACCGAAGTGACTTGCGTGGCCGCCGAAGAGCATCGATTTCTTGTTCAGGAAGGCATCGATGCGGCACAGGTCAGCGGCAAGCAGTTGCTCGAGCCCGTCGCTCGCAACACCGCTGCCGCGATGGCGGCGACTGCGCTGCTCGCCGATCCGGATCAACTGTTGCTCTTTGCACCGGCCGACCACCACATCCCCGACGCCGACCGCTTCGTCGAGACAATCCGGCAGGGCATTCCCGCAGCGTTGCAAGGGTACCTGGTGACTTTCGGCGTCGAACCCACCTTCCCGAGCACGGCCTATGGCTACATTCGCCAGGGCGAAAAACTCAACGGCGACTTGGCAGCCGAGGCAGGTCACGCCGTGGCCGCCTTCATTGAAAAGCCCGCAGCGCCGCGCGCCGAACAATTGCTGCTCGAAGGCGGCAACCTCTGGAACGCCGGCATCCTGCTCGTGCAGGCCAAGGTACTGATCGCTGCGCTCCAAGAGCACGCCGGCGACATTCTCGACTCATGCAAGGCTGCTACCGCAGCCATCGAGACCGACGGGGATTTCCTGCGAATGGACAGTGCAGCCTTCGCGCGCTGCCGCAGCCAAAGCATCGACTATGCGGTGCTCGAGAAATGCGACCGGGTGGCCGTCATCCCGTTTCAAGGCCGGTGGAGCGATGTGGGCAGTTGGAATGCAGTCGCCGATCTCCACGAAACGGATGTCAATGGCAACCGCATCAGCGGACACGGCTTTGCGATGAGCGCCAGCAACACCTTCATCCACGCGCCCAGCCGCCCGGTGGTCGCCCTGGGGACCAAGGATCTGCTGGTGGTCGACACGCCCGATGCATTGCTCGTCGTTCACAGGGAATATGCGGAACAGGTCAAGGACGTGGTGGCCCTGCTGACCGCGCAAGGTCATAGCCAGGCGACCCGGCATCGTCGGATTCCCAGGCCGTGGGGCGCCTACGACAGCATTGACGACGGCGAGCGCTTTGCCGTCAAGCGGCTGACCGTCAAGCCGGGAGCGCGACTCGCGCTGCGGATGCACCATCACCGCGCCGAACACTGGGTCGTCGTCAAAGGGGCGGCGCGAGTCGTCTGCGACGAGGCAGTGCGGCTCGTGAAGGAAAACGAATCGATCTACATCCCCGTGGGTGCGGTCTATCGCCTTGAAAACGCGGGCAAGACCACGCTCGAGGTGATCGAAGTACAGACCGGCGGCTACCTGGGCGACGACGACGTCGTGCGCTTCGACGAGGCGTCGCCGGCCGCGCAGGGCGAAAGAAAACTCGCCTGATTCTTGATTCTTCAACCTTGCGTCGAGGGTGATTCCCAATGAACGAGTTCCAGAAGCGAATCTTTGTGGCGGGTCACCGCGGCATGGTGGGCAGCGCGATCGTCCGCAGCCTGACCGACAAGGGTTACACGAACATCATCTGCCGGAGCCATTCGGAACTCGACCTGACCGACCAGTCACAGGTGAGGGCCTTCTTTTCCATGGAAAAGCCGCAGGAGGTGTATGTGGCAGCCGCCAAGGTCGGCGGCATCCATGCCAACAACACCTACCCGGCCGAGTTCATCTACTCGAACCTGATGGTCGAGGCAAACCTGATTCATGAATCCTGGCGCACGGGTGTGAGCAAGCTTCTGTTTCTCGGGTCCAGTTGCATCTACCCGCGCCTCGCGCCGCAACCGATGGCCGAAGACGCCTTGCTGACAGGCAAGCTGGAGCCCACCAACGAGCCCTATGCCGTCGCCAAGATCGCGGGCATCAAGCTCTGCGAGAGCTACAACCGCCAATACGGATGCGACTTCCGCAGCGTGATGCCGACCAATCTTTACGGCCCCGGCGACAACTATCACGCCGAGAACAGCCATGTGTTGCCGGCGATGATCCGACGCTTTCATGAAGCGAAGTTGTCGGATGCGCCCTCGGTCGTCATCTGGGGCACAGGCTCACCGAAGCGGGAGTTCCTGTACGTCGACGACATGGCGAGCGCTTGTGTCCACATCATGGACCTTCCGCGGGAGGTCTACGCCGCCCACACGGAAGTCATGGCAAGCCACATCAATGTCGGAACCGGCGAAGACCTGTCGATCGCCGAACTCGCGCAGATGGTGAGCGACGTCGTGGGCTATCGGGGCGAGATCCAGTACGACACGAGCAAGCCGGACGGCACACCCCGCAAGCTGCTCGAGATTTCCCGGATCCGCAAGTTGGGTTGGATGCCGAGAATGACGCTGCGCGAAGGAATTGCGCATGCCTACGAAGATTTCTGCAGCGAAGAACTGGTCGCCTGAGCCGGCTTGCCCGCCGGGTTCGTCATGATGCAAGGATCCTCGGTTTCTCTGATTCCGCCGGGCGGCGGCGGTGTGCAGGACTATGCGACCGTCGTCGGTGGCCCACTTCATGCGCCGCCGCTGGAACTCACGCCCAGCACCGACTCGTCGTCGTGGTCCGGGGACCTGCTGTTGCTGCACTTCAGCGGCTACGGCTTCCAGAAACGCGGCGTGCCGATGTGGCTGATCAAGAAGATCAACAGCCTGCGCACGCAGTTCAAATCCTTCGGCGTGGTCTTCCATGAGCTCTTCGCGTTCGGACCGCCATGGGGCTCGGCATTCTGGCTCAACGGATTTCAGAAGGGGATCGCGCGCGAGCTGGTATCGATTTCCGACTTCTGGCTGACCAACCGGGACGAGTCGGCCCGATGGCTGCTCGATCAATGCGACGGCATACCGCATCGCGTCCTTCCGGTGTTCTCGACCGTCGGCGAGCCGCAGTCCATCGAAACCGAGAGGCAGCCACGGGTGGTCGTATTCGGGAGCTCGGGCGTGCGGGCGAACGTCTATCAGTGGGCTGACGGCGAGATCTTCCACTGGGCCCGCAAGGCGGGCCTAGAGATTCACGACATCGGTCCCCGTTCGCCGGACAGCTCGCTCGTGCAACGGCTTCAACAGGAAGGCGTCGTTTCGCATGGAAGGCTTTCAGTGGAAGAGGTCAGCAAGGAGCTGGCGGCGGCAATGTGCGGTGCCCTGGCCTACCCCACCGACTACGTCTCGAAAAGCAGTGTCTTTGCTGCCTACTGCGCGCACGGCATCTGCCCTGTATTGCTCTCCAAGGAATATGGCTCTCATGACGGCCTGACGCCCAACGTGCACTATGCTGCGGGCTTCGGCTCGCTGGACCTGGCGAGCTCGGATACACGCGCCATCGGCCGCGAAGCGCGCCAGTGGTATGAACCACATCGCATCGATGCGCACGTGTCTGCCCTGAGGACGTTGGTGACCGAGGTCCAAAAGTGAACGACCTGCAATTTCTCTGGACATCACGCGAGCGACCCGAATTCGGTTCGAGGCGCTGGCTGGTGGTATGGGCGAAGCGGGCGCTCCAGTTTCGTGCCTTGATGGCCATGACCTGGCACCGGCGCAAGCTGCGTTCCAAGGGCACTCGGATCGGGCAGCTTTCCGTGCTGGACTCGCCCGACCTGAAGGGCTCGCCAGCCAATATCAGCGTCGGGGAGCGGACGTTCATTGCCCGCTCCGCGGAGATCGTCGCGCTTGAAAAGGTCACGATCGGCTCGCGCGTCGTCATCAACGACAGGGTGACCATCCTGACGGGGAGCCACCATGTCGGCGATCCCACCTGGCGCCAATTCAGAAAGCCGGTCCGCATCGACGACTACGCCTGGATCGCCGTCGGCGCGACCATCCTGCCCGGTGTCACGATCGGCTATGGTGCTGTCGTCGGGGCGGGTGCCGTTGTCGCCAAGGACGTTCCAGCCCTGGCTGTGGCAACCGGCAATCCCGCAACCATTCGCCTCGACGTGCGGCCGCGGGATCTGGACTACGACCCTGTCATCTTCCTCGCACCCTACGAAGCATGGGTCGGGCGCAGCAAGGGCGCGCTTGTCTCTCCGGCCGATGGCTTCCCGGCGGACAAGGCGGCCATGAAGCACGAGAAGCCCTCGCCATGAACGGGACGACGCTCGCCACCCCCGCCTCCTATCCGAAGGCGTTGAACAAGCCCCTGGCACTCAGTCGCGCCGGATGGATGTTCATCACTGTGTTCCTGATCGTCGTGTACGAGGGCGCCGTGCGAAAGTGGGTGGCGTCTTCCGTCACCCTGCCATTGATCCTGCTGCGCGACCTCGTGGCGCTGGCCTTGATTTTTTACGCCTGGAAGAACGGCCACCTGCGGCGCCAGATGAAGGTCGTGGCCGTCCTGATCACCTGGTCCTGCCTGGTGTTCGGATGGGGCCTCCTGCAACTCGTCGCAGGCGAAAGCTCCCCCGTCATCTTGATCATCGGCATTCGCTTCTGGCTGCTCTATACATGGTTCGCGGTGGCTGCCTTCGCTTCCATGACCGAGGCCGACTATCGCGCGGCCATGCTGTTGGGCGCCTGCATGATGCTGCTGATGGCGCCGCTTGCGATATTGCAGCACTTCTCTCCGCCCGGCGCGCGCATCAACGCACAGTTGGACACCGAAGACGAGGAAGGCATCTTTCTCGCCGTGGTCGGCGTCGTGCGCACCACCGGGACGTTCAGTTTCACCTCCGGCTACGCCACATTCATGACCATGGTGGCCCCACTCGTCTTTGGTGTCCTGTCCGCCAGGAAGCACCGGACAGGGCAATACGTGTTCGCCATCTCGGCTTTCGCGGCCTTCGCTGTGGGCGCGTTGGTGAGCGGCTCCAGAACTGCGGTGATCTCGTCAGGGCTGATGTTTGTGACCTACCTGGTGGGCAGGCTGTTTTTCTCGAAGGTGCAGCACAAGGCGGCGGCCGCTCTCGCGGTCGTCGCGGCGGTGGCCTTTTTTGCCGTTTTCGCTTTCTTCTTCCAGGAGTCCATCAGCGTCACGCAAACGCGTTTTGAACAGGCATCGGAGGTAGAAGACTTCTGGGGGCGCGTTCTCACGATCCTCATCGGTGAGCCCGATGTGTTCAGGGTGGTCAATTGGTTGGGCAGCGGTGTGGGCTACGGTTCGAACCTGGCAACCTTCGTGCGCGTCGGCACCTCCGAGGCGTTCGCGCTGGCCGAATCCGAGGGTGGACGCATCCTTCTGGAAGGCGGACTCCTGGGCTTCGCCTACGTGTTCTTCAAGCTCATCGTCATCGCTGTCGGTGTTTTCAAGAGCCTGCGGGTCGCCGCGAAGACGAACTCACCCTACCCGCCGGTCATGTGGGTCACCGCTACGCTCGCCATCCTCACATGGCAAACGAGCGGCCAACTGACCGCCAACGGCATGCTCGGCATCGTGCTCGCTTTCGCCCTCTTGCTCTTCCGATACCCGCGGCTTGAGATTTTCCCGACGCGTGCCCCCCAAACGTGAGACTGCTTCACTTCGTTCCTTCGGTCGATCCCCGCAGCGGAGGCACCATCGAAGGCGTCAGGCGGCTTCGGGATGCCCTCGCAGATCTCGGCCACGAGTGCGATCTGATCAGCCTCGACAGCCCGGATGCGGATTTCGTGACCGGGTTTCCTGGCCAGGTCACTGCGCTCGGCCCCCCGACCAGTAGCTATCTCTACAACAGTCGGGTGGTCCCGTGGCTCGAAGCGCATGCCGACAGCTACGACGCGGTGATCGTCAACGGTCTCTGGCAATACACCGGCTTTGCCGCGTGGCGCGCCCTGAGCCGCTCGACGACCCCGTACTTCGTCTACACGCACGGCATGCTCGACCCCTGGTTCAAGCGCCGCTATCCGCTCAAGCACTTGAAGAAGTGGCTGTATTGGCCGTGGGCCGAATACCGGGTGTTGCGCGATGCGGCCGCGGTGATCTTCACCTGCGAGGAAGAACGCCTGTTGGCACGTCAGTCGTTCTGGCTCTACCGGGCCAGGGAAGTCGTGGGCTCGTACGGCACGTCCACGCCGCCTTCGAACGCGCGGGCGCTGTCGTCGGCATTCCTCTCGACATACCCTGAGCTTCAAGGCAAGCGGTTGCTGCTCTACCTCGGCCGCATTCACGAGAAGAAAGGCGGCGATCTGCTGGTAGACGCCTTCGCGCGTGTGCTCGGCGACTCGCCGGATCTGCACTTGGTCATGGCCGGCCCCGGCGATGACGACATCGTGGGCCAACTGAAAGGTCGCGCCGAGCAGTTGGGCATCGCTTCCCGCATCAGCTGGACGGGGATGCTGTCCGGCGAGCTCAAATGGGGAGCGTTCTACGCTGCCGATGTGTTCTGCCTGCCCTCGCACCAGGAGAACTTCGGCATTGCCGTCGTCGAAGCGCTCGCGTGCGGCAAGCCCGTGCTCATCAGCGACAAGGTGAACATCTGGCGCGAAATCATGAACGACGGCGCGGGCATGGTCGGACCCGACACGCTCGAAGGCACCGTCGCCACGTTGCAACGCTGGCTGGCATTGCCGCGCGCAGAGGTCGCCGCCATGCGCATCGCGGCATTGCGATGCTTCCAGGAACGGTTCCAGATCGGTCAGGTGGCGGAAACGCTCGTCCGGATCATCGGCGACCACTCGCCCGGGACTTCGCATTTCGGCCCCATCGAGCGCGCGCCGAGCCAGCATCGGAACGCTGCCTGAGGGGTCAATGAAGCTTCTCGTCTACGGCATCAATTTCGCGCCCGAACTGACCGGCATCGGCAAATACACCGGCGAGATGGTCGCGTGGCTCGCCGCGCAAGGGCACGAAGTGCGCGTGGTGACGGCGCCGCCCTACTACCCCGATTGGGCCGTCTGGCCTGCCTACAACGCATCGCGCTATGCCCGTGAAGAGTGGCATGGGGCGACGGTCATCCGCACGCCGCTGTGGGTGCCTCGCAAGGTGACCGGGCTGCGTCGCCTCCTCCACCTGGGCAGTTTTGCGCTGACCAGCATTCCCGCACTGTTCGCGCAATGGAACTGGAAGCCGGACGTCGTCTGGGTCACCGAACCACCCTTGTTCTGTTCGCCCGCGGCGCTGGCCTTTGCGCGCCTTCGCTCGGCCAAGTCATGGCTGCACATTCAGGACTACGAAGTGGATGCCGCCTTCGAACTCGGGCTGCTGAAGGGCGCGCGGCTGCGATCGCTCGTCGCGTCCGTCGAGCGCAGCCTGATGCGGCGCTTCGACCGCATTTCGACCATTTCCATGCGCATGCGGGAGCGCGCGAGCAGCAAGGGCACCGAAGATGCGCGGCTCGTCTCGCTGCCCAACTGGGCCCATGTGTCCGGCATCCAGCCCCTGGGATGCGAAAGCCCCTACCGCTCCGAGCTTGGTATTCGGTCAGACGCCGTGGTCGCGCTGTACTCGGGAAACATGGGCTCCAAGCAGGGACTCGAACTGCTTGCGGAGACTGCCTCCGCGCTGGCGGGTCGGCCGGACATCGAATTCGTGTTCTGCGGCAACGGCGCGGGCCGGGCCGAACTCATGCGGCGCTGCGAAAAGCTGTCCAACGTGCGCTTTCTCGAGCTTCAGCCAAGGGAGCGGCTGGGTGATCTCCTGGGCCTTGCGGATATCCATCTGCTGCCGCAGCGCGCGGATGCGGCGGACCTCGTGATGCCATCCAAGCTCACGGGCATGTTGAGCAGCGGCAGGCCGGTGGTGGCCGGCGCCCGCCCCGAGACCGAACTCGGCCAAGTCGCCTCGCAATGCGGCATCGCTGTCCCGCCGGACAACCCCAAGGCCTTCGCGGACGCGGTCGTGTCGCTCGCTTCGCAACCCGAACTGCGGCGTGAACTCGGACTTCGCGCCCGGCGCTACGCCGAAGAACGCTTCGACCGCGATGCGGTGCTCAAGCAGTTCGAGCGCGACCTCCAGGATTGCATCAGCCCCGAGGCCTCCGGCCGGCGCGGCCAGGCCCGTTCGTGAAACACCGCGGAACCGGCTTCGCCGGCCCGCTGGTGTTGCCCCCGGCAGGGGGTTGGCGGCCACACGAAGTGGGCAAGCCTGGGGGCGAGCACTCCTACTGCTCTTCGGGCAGGATGCTCTCGTAGTTGTAGTTGGTGTGGCGGTAGCGGCCGTACTTGTAGGCACTGTAGCCTCGGCGTCCGATATTCATCGCATTCAGCAGCACGCCGGTGGCGACCTTGCCGCCCATGGAAAGCCGGCGCGTGCTTTCCTTGATCTCACCCATGGTCGACAGGTCGGACCGTGCCACCAACAGCACGGTGCCCGTATGTGAGGCAACCGTGCTGGTATCGGCGGCCACCAGTACCGGCGGCGTGTCGATCACGACCAGGTCGTACTGCTCGGACAGACGATCCAGCGTCGACTTGAAGGAGTCCGACACCAGCAGCTCGGCCGGGTTCGGAGGCAATTGGCCGGTCGCCAGGAAATCCAGGCTCGGAACCACCTGCCGGTGAACGGTTTGCTGAATCGTCAGGCTGCCGGCAATCAATTCCGACAGCCCGCCGTGGCGCTGCAAGCCGAAATACTGGTGCGTATGGCCACGGCGAAGGTCGGCGTCGATCAGCAAGGTGCGGCGTCCGGCGGCGGCCATCAGTGCCGCGAAATTCGCCGACACGAAACTCTTGCCGACACCCGGCGTCGGCCCGGTGATCAGCACCCGGTTGTTGGGCGACTCCAGCATCGCGAACTGCATCGCAGTGCGCAGGCTCCGCAGGCTTTCCACGGCGGGGTCATCCGGATGTTCGATCGCGAGCAGCCTGACGCCGGTCGCGCCAGTCAAGCGCCGTTTGGCGATGGCGTCCTGGTTGCCGCTCAGCGGAATGGAAGAGAACACCGGCAACCCGGTATTGGCCTCGACTTCGTAAGGATCGCGAATCCGGCGTTCGACGAAGGCATTGCGCACGAACGCTGCAACGATGCCGAGGAACAGCCCCAGCGCCAACGCGGCCGCCATGATGACATTGCGATTCGGCTTGATCGGGTAGAGCGGCAACACAGGCTCGTCGAGCACGCGAACGTTGCCGACCTTGCCTTCCTTCACGAGACGCAACTGCAGCGCGTTGTTGAGCAGCGACTGGTACAGCTCGGTGTTCACCTTCACGTCGCGCTCCATGCGAACCGCTTCCTGCTGGATCGCCGGCAGCCCCTTGATCTTCGTCTGGATCTCGGCCATGTCTGTCTTCAGGGCCGCGATCTGCGAGTCCAGTGTCTGGATCAAGGGGTGGTTCGAGGTGAAGCGGGCCTCCAGTTCGCGCCGGCGCTGCTGCGCGTCCAGCAACTTCGTCTGGCGATCCACCGCCTGACCCAGCACGAGATTGGCTTCCTCGCTGAAGGCCACCGTCCCCTTCTGGTTGCGATAGCGGTTGTAGACTTCTTCCGAAGCCTCGAGCTGCTTCTTGAACTGCGGCAACTGGACGTCGAGGAAGGCGAGTGTCTTCTGCGCTTCCGCCGATTTACGTTCGACGTTTTGCTTGACGTACTGGTCGCCGACCGCGCGCAGTATCCGCGTCAGCCTGTACGGATCGGTGTCCTGCCGCGACACATTGATGATGCCGGATGCCTTGCCCCGCTCCGACGCGCTCAGGCTGTTCTGAAGGGCGATGATGGTCGGCAGTTTGGCGAATCGCTGGACGTTGAAGTCCGCGCCGGACTTGCCGGCGAGCTTGGACACCAGCAATTCGATCTGTCCGCGCGCCGAATCGGTCTTGAGGAGCGTGCCGACGGTGCCTGCCACCGGCTCGGGCAACCCCGGCCCCGAAAGCGTGTAATTGCCATCGCCCTTGGCGGTGATGGTGAAGAGCGTGCCTTCGAGTTCTGCCGGCACCTCGAATTGGTCGACCACGATGGCTTCCTGGCCCGAAACATAGCCCTGGAGCCACAGGAAACCGGGCTCCGAGAGGCCGCTCGAGCGGCGGGCCATCCAGCCTCCGATATAGGGAACGTAGCGCGGAGCCGCCGCGATATAGAGCCTCGTCGCGTCGGCCGCTTCGGCTGCGATCATGCGCGAGCGGAGGATTTCGATTTCCGCACTCGCCGGCGTCTTCAGGTCGATCAGGCCGCCGGCCTCTCCCAGGACGCCCTTGCCGCCGGTGTCCGGCTCTTCGACCTGGATGACCATATTGGTCTCATACACGGGCCTTTCCAGGAATGCGTAGACGAATCCGACCGCGAACACGACCAGCGTGATCGCGGCAATCAGCCACTTGTTCGCCAGCAGCACCTCGACATATCGCCCGAGGTCGAAATCCTCCTCTTCGGTCGGGCCGAAGGAGCTGGGACTGGGACTGGGGCTGGGCTTGGGGGTGGTGGGGGAGTTCATCAGCTGGATACTCTAGAAATGCGTTTGGCCCACTGCTGGGCACCATCCTCTATGAGCGACAGCGCGCGCCGGAATGCATCGCGGCCCGCGCGATACGGGTCGGGCACATCCTGATCGCTGAACTCGCAAAGCCGAAATACCTTGCCGGTGGCAAATTGATAGCGCTCCTCGATCTCGCGCCGTTGTTGGCGGTCCATCACCAGAATCAGGTCGGCCCGCTGGCACATGTCCTTGCTCACCTGCTGCGCGCGATGACCGGCAATGTTGATTTCGCGTTCATCCATCAACTCGCAGGCGATCGGATCCGCCGACTGCCCGAGCAGCGCTTCGAGCCCGGCGGAGGTGATCTGCGTTTCCGGCAACGCGGCTCGCAACAAGCCCTCGGCCATTGGACTGCGGCAGATGTTTCCTATGCACACGATGAGGACGTTTCGGATGGTCACGTCGGTCGCGCCTACGGGGTCGGCCTGATGACCGCGCGATACGTCGTCGCGGTGGTGGCGGTTGGGAGAACCAGGTTCAGGACGCGATTCCACTGCACCAGCGGCACCGGGTCGACATAAACCACATCCTTCGCACGCAAGTCGAAGCCGTCCGCCATCGCGATGGCTGTCGGCGTGGCCGCATCGAGATGGAAGATCGCCTGGCCGCCCTTTTCTTCGTTCCGGATCACATAGATCTGAAGCGGATTCGCGGTGGTCAGATTCACACCACCCGCTTCGGTCAGGGCGTCGTTGAGCGAGAGCTTTCCATTGCGCATCAGCAGGCCGAGTTGCTGCGTCACTTCACCCATCACCGTGACCTTGCTCTCGTCGCGATTGCGCACATAGATCATGTCGCCGGATTTCAAGGGAATGCGGCTGGGATCGATGCCCGCGTCCGCCATGGCCATCAGGTTGATGCGCGTCGTCTTGCCATCGCGCGTCAGGTTGATGGCCGAGCGATCGCCCGTGGGCGCTATGCCGCCGGCGCGATTGATCGCCTCGGAGAGCGTCATCGGAATATCGGTGAACACAAGCAGGCCAGGCGCCCGAATCTCACCTTCCATGTAGGCGCGCTTGCTCCGGAAGGCCTCGACACGCACGCTCAGCTGGGGGTTCTTGTAAACACGCGACAGACGCTTGACGAGCGCGTCTTCCATTTCCTGGATGGTCATGCCGGCCACGTTGAGCGAGCCGGCGAATGGAAAGCTCAACTGTCCCGTGTTCGACACGATGTAGCCGGGCGCCGGCGAAACGCTGGCCGGGTCAGCCACCGTTGTAGCCGGAGTGGTGCTGAACACAATTTCCGGGTGGTCCAGCACAGTGATGCCCACGACGTCACCCGGTCCGATCCGGTAAGGACCCGGCTCACCCAGCAGCCCCATGACTTCGGGACCCAGCGTGGTCAGCTGAGTGGCAGCGCGCTGGGCCCGAATCAACTCGGGCGTGATCTCGGTGATGGCACCGGCCGGCGGCGGGTCGATCCCGGGCGACGAGAAACCTGAAGGCGAAACGGCTTTCGCAGCGTCATTGCCCGAGGAACGGAACCCGGGGGCCAACGGCGCGCAGCCTTGCACCAACAGCCCTACGGCGATCAAACAAGCTGCATGTAGTGAAAAGCGTTTCAAGACCGACCTCATCGTGACCCAAGAATGAATACTTTTGCAAACAGTTACGCACTGTACAACAGGAAAGGTTGCCACTCAAACCCTTTCTTGGCGTAGTTCATTAGGCAGAGGAAGACGTAGGAAAAAGACGATCCGAGACGTCATCCAAAATACCCGGCCCCGTCCGAATGGCCGAGGCTATTGGTCAGAGTGCTATGAATTCAATAGCACGTTTCCTCACGCCGCCGCGAAGGATCAAGGGTTTTCAGTTTGCGCGGCACGCTTCCAGGCTGCAGAGGCCTGATCGGCATCGTCGCGGGCTTCGGCGAGTTGCGCAAGCGCCTGCCAGGCCCGCCTGTGTAAATTAGCGTCTTGTAAGCCCAGTCCTGCCTGTGTGAGCAACTGTTGCGCCTTGCCCCAGAGCTGTCGCTTCATGCAGGCCATGCCGGCCAGATACTGCAGATTGGCGTCTCGGGGGTTGTTCCGTTGCGCCGATTCGATGCGAGCGAGCCATTCGGCATCGACCGAATCGAGGCCCGCCTCGAGCGCCCGCACGAGCTTCACGCGAAGGGATTCGCCGAGACTGTTCGGCTGCTGGACCATCCGTTCCCAGACCGGCAGCAGCCAGGCGCGCGCCGTCGTCAGGTCGCCGCGCAAAGCCACCATGCGCTGGGCGGCGTGGATCGCGACTTCGGGCATTTCGCGCTCCCAATCCTCGAATGCACCCCATGCACGCATCAATTGGGCCGAGTCATGCACGCCCGAAAGCAGTTCTGTCGCCAGGCCGCGCACGATGCTTTGGGCGGCGGATTCAGAGAACGCGCGGTGCTTGGCGAGAAGACGCGCGGTTTCGAGCGCCTCCAGCGTTCTCCCATCCTGCCGGGCCGCCTTGAGCCGAAGCCGCAGCGCCAGGGTGCGTCGTTGCGCGCCATGAGGCAACTCCTCGAGCCGCGCCAAGGCGGCCGGTGCGTCGCGATCGTCGAGCGCCCACCGCGCGGCACGCAACTGCACGCCCTCGCGGGTTTCCGGCGTGACCGTCAATCCTCGCTCCGCACTCTCGTTGAGCGCCTGCTGTAGATGGGCGTCGCGTGCCGGGCGATCCTGCAGCGACTGGGCGCTCTCCGCCGCCAGAAGATGTGCCATGACGCGCACCTGGTGCGCCTGCGGGAGCCGGGCATCCAGCGCGGCAAGCGCCCTCTCCTGACCCAGCGCAGCCAATGCAGCCTTGCGCGAGCGCGAGAAGCGGCCCGCGAGAAGCTGAACCGCCGCGTCAAGCAGGGAAGCGTGCAGGGCGCGCTCCTTTTGCTGCAGGCGCCACTGGCGCGCCTGCTTCGGCAGGGAAAACAGCGCCGACAACCCACGCAGCGCGAAATGCAGGAAGACAAACGCGACAAACAGGAGCA
Organism: Variovorax sp. 10L426; assembly: GCF_056395305.1. NCBI lineage: Bacteria > Pseudomonadati > Pseudomonadota > Betaproteobacteria > Burkholderiales > Comamonadaceae > Variovorax > Variovorax sp. 10L426. The sequence continues at coordinate 225,154 of NZ_JBFTJF010000008.1, forward strand.
GCAGGACGAGATTCAGCGACAGATCCACGCGCCATGGCGGCCAGAAGACGGTGATCGTGCCCTGGTTGTTGCCCGCGAAAAGCGCCACCGCGGCCGCGACGGCAAAAAGTCCGAGAAGCCAGAGAGCTGCGCGCATGACCCTAGCGACCGGCGGCGGCCGTGGCAAGTGCGGCCAGGGTTTCTTCGACCTGCGGCGGCTCGCTGGTCTTGACCTGCGCCTGGATCTCCTGGAGCAAGGTCGCCGCGGCCTGGACGCGGCGCGAGGCGGGATCGAAATAGCGATTGATCGATGCCGACACGGAAGCCAGTTCACTGCGGGCTGTCTCGACCTGCCGCGAAAACACGGAAAGCCGGGCGTTGAGCAGCTTGAGCTTCAGGTTTTCCCGCAGGAAGAATGTCTGGTCGGGCGTGAGCAGCACCGCTTCGGGTCGCTCGATGCGACCGACGCGCAGCAACGAGCGGGCCTCGTTCTGCACCAAGAGAAGGAAGCGTTCCCACCATGGCGCACCGGGCGGCAAGGGTTCGGTCTGGAGCGAATTCACGCCCCTGCCACGTACCGCGACCGCGTTGCCCACTGGCAGGTCATCGACGCTGCGGATCAGTTCGTCGATTCTCTGAAGCGCGTCGCCCGCATCGCCGTTGGCAGTGGCGCGCAGCCTGTCGGCATCGTGCTGCATTGCGCGCTGCAACGGCGCGAGACGCGGCTGCGCGGCGCGCGCGATCCGCAGATCGCCGGCCTTGAGTGCCGCCAACAGCGGCTGCACATTGCCCGTGACCTGTGCCTGCTGCAATGCCAACCGGACGGCGGCCTCGATGTCGACCACCAGGTTCTCGTCGCGGGAGCGCGACAGGCTCTGCATGAGTTCCTCGAGTTGCGAGCGCTGGAGTGCAACTTCACCGACGCGCGTCTCGGTCAGGGCAAGACGCGCGGCCGTGTCGCGAACGACCTCCTGCGCCTGCCGGGCAAGGGTCCGCGCTTCCAGGGACTGCGCCAGGGCGTCGGCGCTCTGGCGCGCGAGTTGTTCCTGCATGCCGCTGACCCGTTGCCAGAGCGTGATCGAGACAATGAGGGCGACCACCGCGACGACCGCAAGCAGTCCGAGCAGCACCCTCGACAGCAGCGCAGCGGCGGCCGAAGCGCCGGCCAGGGGAGCGGCCTGCACGGTGGGGCGTGCGGTGGAATCCGGCACGGGCTCGATCAGGACGGAAGCGTCGCTCATGCGAAGGATTCTATCGACGCGATCAGCGCCGGCAGGGACGGGTTCGAGATGCGGACGCTGCCGAAACCCGCGGCACGCGCGGCATCCGCGATGCGTTCGTGCGTGGCGATTGCACGCGCCGCGCGCCAATCGGTGTCGGGGGTCATGCGACGCAGGTTGGCGATGGATTCCGAGCTGCTGAACAGCCAGATCAGCGAGCCGGCCGCGGCTTCGACCGCCGCGCGTCGCTCGTCCTCGCCGAATGCGGGTGCCAGCCGCCGGTAGGCGGCCACGGCGTCGCAAGTGCCTCCCGCCTCAGTGATCTCGCGCGCGAGCCATTCGCGACCGGTGGCCTGTCCGGACGCGTCCCCGCCCCGAACGATCAGCACCCGCGTGCCGGGCCGCACTTGCGGTCGCACAAGCTGCCAAAGGGCCTCGGAATCGAACTGCGCGGCGTCGGAGGACGGCGCGTCGATCGACGACGCAGGCACCCCGGCTTCGCGCAGTCCGCGTGTCGTACCGGGGCCGGTGGCCCAGAAGCGGCAGCGCGCGTCGGCTGCGACAGCCGTATCGCGAAAGAAATGCCCGGCCGCCGCCGCGCTCACGAACATCAAGGCGTCGTAGTCGTGAATCCGCTGCCGCGCGGCATCGAGGGCTTTGGGGTCATCGAGCGGCGCGATGGTGATCAGCGGCAACGCGACGGCATCGCATCCCGCCGCACGCAGCGCGTCGACCCATTTCGCCGCCTCTTGAGCGGGGCGCGTGACGATCACTCGTCGCGGGATCATTTCAATGCGCACCCGCCGCGCGGAGCATCCTGGCAGCGGTGTCGCCGAGTGCCCCTGCCTGGGCAGAGTCAGCCGCCTCCGCGACGGCATGCACGCGCACCAGCGGCGCTGCGCCTTCAGGGTCGCCCCAGGCCGCGTCGATACGCAGCGCGCCCGTGGGCTGCCACCGCGCATGTGCCGCCAAGGGCATCGAGCAACTGCCGCCCATTGCGCGGCTCACCGCGCGTTCGGCTGCCGTGGCGAGCCCGTCGGGTCGGCTCGACAAGGGCGCCAGCAACGCGATCAGGTCCGCACGATCTGCACGGACTTCGATGCCGAGCGCGCCCTGGCCGGCAGCGGGCAGCATGGTGTCAGGCTCGAAAGTCTCGCGAATACGGCCTTCGAGACCGAGCCGCTTGAGCCCGGCGGCCGCCAGCACGATCGCGTCGTATTGCCCTTCGTCGAGCTTGCGCAGTCGTGTGTCGAGATTGCCGCGCAAGGGTTCGATCCGCAGATCGGGTCGGAGCGCGCGAAGCAGCACCACGCGCCGCAAGCTCGACGTGCCGACCACCGCATTCATGGGCAGCGCCTTCAGCGAGGGATAACGTGGCGACACCAGTGCATCGCGAGGATCCTCGCGCTCCAGCACGCAGGCCAGCGCGAAGCCTTCAGGGAGATCCATCGGCACATCCTTCAATGAATGCACCGCGATATCGGCGCGCCCTTCTTCGAGCGCGAGTTCGAGTTCCTTGACGAACAGGCCCTTGCCGCCGACCTTGCTGAGCGAGCGATCGAGGATCTGGTCGCCCCGCGTCGTCATGCCGAGCAGACTGACGGTGTGGCCCTGTTCTTGCAGCAGCGCCTTGACATGTTCGGCCTGCCACATTGCCAGGCGGCTTTCGCGCGTGGCGATCACGATGTTGCTCAAGACCGTTCCAGTGAGAGAGAGTACCTGTGGGGATGCTAGCATGTTGCGCCGCAGCAACGTCGCCGCAGGCCCATCTGACGAGGAGAAGTTTCGAATGAAGACGACCCCCTCCCCTGCAGCCCCCAAGCGCAGGACGAGTGATGAAGACCAGCCGCTGATTGCTGACATCCGACTGCTCGGACGCATCCTGGGCGACGTGATCCGCGAGCAGGAAGGCGAGGAAGCCTATGCGCTGGTGGAGAAGATCCGCACGCTGTCGGTCGCATTCCGGCGCGATGCGGACCACGCGGCGGACCGCGCTCTCAAGAACCTGCTCAAGGGCCTGAGCGCTGCCGAGACGGTGAGCGTGATTCGCGCCTTCACCTACTTCAGCCACCTCGCCAACCTGGCCGAGGACCGGCATCAGATCCGCCGCCGCACCGAGGCCGAACGTGCCGGAGACAGCGCCGAGGGCAGTCTGGACGTTGCGCTCGCACGCATCCGAAAGGCCGGCATCAAGCCTGAAGCGGTGGTGGAATCGCTCGCGCACAGCTACGTCTCCCCGGTGCTCACGGCGCATCCGACCGAGGTGCAGCGCAAGAGCATCCTCGATGCCGAGCGCGCGATTGCACAACTGCTGGTCGCGCGCGACGAGATCGCGTTGCGACAACTCGCCTTCGCAGGCAAGAAGGACGCGCTGACGCCGCACGAGTACGCGGAAAACGAGAAGCAGATGCGCACCCGCGTCACGCAGTTGTGGCAGACGCGCCTGCTGCGCTTCTCCAAGCTCACTGTGGCCGACGAGATCGAGAACGCGCTCAGCTATTACGAAGCGACATTTCTGCGCGAGATCCCCCGCGTGTACGCCGAGTTGGAAAAAGCCCTGGGCAGCGGCGGCAGCATCCCCTCCGTGGCGCCCTTCCTGCGCATGGGCCAGTGGATCGGCGGGGACCGCGACGGCAATCCCAACGTGACGGCCGAAACGCTCGAATACGCATTGCGCCGCCAAGCCGAGCTTGCACTTCGCCACTACCTGACCGAAGTGCACTTCCTGGGCGGTGAACTCTCTTTGTCGGCCACACTGGTGGACGTGTCGGTGGAGATGCAGGCACTGGCCGAGCGCTCGCCCGACAAGAACGAGCATCGCGTGGACGAGCCCTACCGCCTCGCGCTCACCGGCATCTATTCGCGGCTTGCGGCCACGTTGCGCGACCTCACCGGCGGACAGGCCGCGCGCCACGCGGTGCCGCCGCAGAACCCCTATCTCCATGCCGAGGATTTCCTGGCCGACCTGCGCACCATCGAGGAATCGCTCGTGGACCAGCACGGCGCGGTGTTGGCCACCCCGCGCCTGCATCCGCTGATCCGTGCGGTGGAAGTGTTCGGCTTCCATCTCGCCACGGTGGACCTGCGGCAGAGCTCGGACAAGCATGAAGCCGTCGTGGCCGAACTGCTCGCCACTGCACGCATCGAGCCTGACTACGCCGCGCTGGCCGAAGAGGCCAAGCAGACGCTGCTGCTGCGTCTTCTGGATGACGCACGCCCCTTGCGCGTGCCCGATGCGGACTACTCCCCGCTGGCAAAGAGCGAACTCGCGATCTTCGCGGCGGCACGCTCCGCGCGCGCGAGGTTCGGCGCGGCAGCCATCCGCCACTACATCATCAGCCATACCGAGACAGTCAGCGATCTGCTGGAAGCCCTGCTCCTCCAGAAGGAAGTGGGACTGCTGCGCGGCACCCTGGCCGAGAACGCCACCTGCGACCTCATCGTCGTGCCGCTGTTCGAGACCATCGAGGACTTGCGCAACGCAGCGCCGATCGTGCGGGCCTTTTATGCACTGCCCGGCATCCATGCCCTGATCCAGCGTTCGGGCGCCGAGCAGGACGTGATGCTCGGCTACAGCGACAGCAACAAGGACGGAGGCATCTTCACCAGCAATTGGGAGCTCTATCGCGCCGGCCTGGCGCTGGTGGCGCTGATCGACGAACTCAATGCGGAAAGCCGTGTGCCGATCCGGCTGCGGATGTTCCACGGCCGCGGCGGCACAGTGGGACGTGGCGGCGGTCCGAGCTACCAGGCGATCCTCGCGCAGCCGCCCGGCACGGTGCGCGGGCAGATCCGGCTGACCGAGCAGGGCGAGGTGATCGGTTCGAAGTACGCCAATCACGAGATTGGCCGGCGCAACCTCGAGACGCTGGTAGCGGCCACGCTGGAGGCGACGTTGCTGCCGACAGCAAAGGCGGCGCCAAGCGCCTTCATGGCCGCGGCGGCGGAACTGTCGACTGCCAGCATGGCCACCTACCGCGCGCTGGTGTACGAGACGCCCGGCTTCATCGACTACTTCTTCAGCGCCACGCCGATCCGCGAAATCGCGGAACTCAACATCGGCTCGCGGCCTGCTTCACGCAATCCGAACCGCAACATCGAAGACCTGCGCGCGGTACCGTGGAGCTTCAGCTGGGGGCAATGCCGGCTCACGCTGCCCGGCTGGTACGGCTTCGGCTCCGCGATCGAGCAGTTCCTGGCGGCGGGCAATCCGGCGGCTCGCAAGGAGCGCCACGCGCTGCTGCAACGCATGTACGTGCAATGGCCCTTCTTCCGCACGCTGCTGTCGAACATGGACATGGTGCTCGCCAAGAGCGACCTCGCCCTGGCCTCGCGCTACTCGGAACTGGTGGCGGAACGCAAGCTGCGGCAGAAGATCTTCTCGATGATCGAGGCCGAATGGCACCGTACATCGGACGCGCTGGTCGTGATCACAGGCGCCCGGCAGCGGCTGGAGGGCAATGCCGAGATGCAGCGTTCGATCCGGCATCGCTTTCCCTACATCGATCCGCTGCACCACCTGCAGGTCGAATTGATGCGGCGCTATCGCGCCGGGCAGGTGGACGAGCGGCTGCAGCGCGGCATTCACATGTCGATCAACGGCGTCGCAGCGGGGCTGCGGAACACCGGCTGAGGAAGGGCGAGAACACGCGTCGTCCGCCGACACCTACACCAACCAGCGGCGAATGAGAAATAAAGGGTATGCAATGAAGAGTACCCTGTCCCCTACGTTCACAGCTCTCGCAATCGCGCGGCGGCTCAAGGGTCGTTCACAGGAATCTTCGCCATGTCTTCCCCGCAATCGCTTGCCCGTTCCCCAATCGACTTCGTCAGCGGCGACTTCGATGCTCTGGCAGCTCACATGCGACATTGCGCGCTGGCACAAGGGCGATGGTTTGCCGTCGGGAGCCATCTACAGCGGGTGCGTTCGGTCGCCGCCGGCCGCATCGTGACGATGGCCTGCGTGGCCATCGTGCTCGCCATCGGACTGTTCGCGGTCGCTTGAGCGCCGCCGCGGTCGTCGACCGGCTCAACGCGCTCAGCCGGTACGCACGCCATCTCCTCCTGGGTCCGCACCAACCGGTCGAACCACCGATCCGCGCCGAACTGTTCGGCGCGCAACGCTTCGAACAGCACGGCCACAGCCTGGCCTGTGCACAGGTGGTGGAGCGCGGCAGCTCTCGCGGCGACGCCACGCCTTTTTTCCCGCGGGTCGACAAGAACCTCGAATCGCTGCGCGGGGCCTTCGACTACATCGCGCTGATTTCACAGAGCGGGCGCTATGTGCCCCCTGCGGCCGAATGGCTGCTCGACAACTTTCATCTCGTCGAAGCGCAGCTCCAACAGATTCGCGAGGGCGTGCCCCGCAGCTACTACGCGCGCCTGCCCAAGCTCGCGGCGGCGCCGTTGGCCGGGCTGCCGCGCGTCTACGGCATCGCCTGGGCCTATGTGGCCCATACCGACAGCGTGCTGAACAATGAGCTGTTCACCGCCTTTCTCAACGCCTATCAGGACGTCGACGAACTTACGCTGGGCGAACTGTGGGCGCTGCCGACCACGCTGCGCGTGGTGCTGCTGGAAAACCTGCGGCGCGTCACCGAAAGCATCGCCGAGAACAAGGTAGCGAGCGAAGTCGCGCACGCGGCGTGGGATGCGGGCGAGTCGCTTTCCGTGCAAGACCTCGATGTGCTCTACCGTGCGCTGCAAAGCCGCGGCATGCAGGAAAGCTATCTCACCCAACTGTGGCAGCGCCTGCCGGTCGAGCACGGCAACGACGCGCCTGCGCTCGTCAAATGGACCGAACAGCACTGCCCGAACGGCCCCGCGCTGATCGCGGACGCGCAGACCGCGCAGGCCGCCGCCAACCTCACGGTGGGCAATATCATCACGACGCTGCGCATGATCGGCCAAGTCGAGTGGGCCGACCTGATCGAGCCGGTCAGCCGGTCTTTGCGCGTGCTGCGCGAGCTTCCGAGCTTCAGCCGCGAAAGCGAAATCACGCGCCAGCAGATTACGCACGCGATGGAGCAGGTCGCGCGCATCAATCGCCGCCCCGAGCGCGAAGTCGCCCAGGCGGTCGTGCGGCTGGCCTTCGATGCCGCGGCCAATCCGCACGAGCTGGACGACGCGAACCGCTGGTCACTGGCCGAGCGAACGGCAGGCTACTACCTTTTCGGCGAAGGCCGTCCGGCATTGACCGCCGCGCTGGCGCCTGCGCGCGGCAACGGCGCGCTGCCGCTTTCTCTGCGCAAGATCGCCCACCGCAACTGGCGCCTGCCGCTCTACCTGCTCACGATCGTCACCGGCACTGCGCTGTTGCTGGCTGCGGCGGTACACGGCTTGAATCGCGCCGGATGGCCGGACGCGGCGTGGACTTCGATCGTAGCGCTGGTGCTGCTTGCATGGCCGCTTTCCGAAGCCGTGATCGCGCTGGTGCACCGCATCGTGGCAGAGTCGACCCGGGTGCGCCCGCTGCCGCGGCTGGATTTCGCGGAAGGCATTCCGCAAGTGCATCGCGTGCTGGTGGTCATTCCGTCCATGCTGAGTTCGCTCGAAGCCAACGCGCAGCTCGCCCATCGCCTCGAACTCCACTGGCTCGCGAACCGGGAGGACCATGCGCAGTTTGCGCTGTTGACCGACTGGGCCGATGCGCCGCTTGCCTCGATGCCTGACGACGCGGCCTTGCTGGACGATGCGGTGCGGCGCATCGCAGCGCTCAACGAAACGTATCCCGCACCGGCGGGCGCTCCTCCGCGCTTCGCTCTGCTGCATCGTCCGCGGACCTGGTCCGATACCGAACAACGCTGGATGGGCTGGGAGCGAAAGCGGGGCAAGCTCGAGATGCTGCTGCGCCTTCTTGCCGTCGACGATGCGAGCGGCTTCGTACCCACGGCCGGGGGACTGCAGCTCGCGGCACGCATCCCCTATGTGTTGACGCTCGACAGTGACACGGGCCTGCCCCCGGGCACGCTGCGCGAACTCGTCGCGGTGGCGGCGCATCCGCTGAACGCGCCGCAGATCGACGGGGCCGGCCAGCGCGTGACGGCTGGTTTCGGCATCTTCCAGCCACGCATCGTCACACCCTTTCCCGAGCGGCGCGAGCGCTCGCCGTTCCACTGGATGTTCGCGGGCCAATGCGGACTCGACCCCTACAGCAACAGCGCTTCCGACCTCTACCAGGACGTCTTCGGCACCGGATCTTTCACCGGCAAAGGCCTGCTCAACGTGCAGGCCGTCCATGCCACGCTGGACCGGCGCGTGCCCGACGGCGTCGTGCTGAGCCACGATCTGCTCGAAGGCACGGTGGCCCGCTGCACCGTGGTGAGCGACCTGGTCCTGATCGAAGACCATCCGCACCATCCCGGCGTTGCCGCCTCGCGCGTCCACCGCTGGACGCGCGGTGACTGGCAGCTGTTGCCGCTGATGCTGCGCGCACGACGCTTCGGCATCGACGCACTCGGACTGTGGAAGATGGGCGACAACCTGCGGCGAACCATGGTCGTGCCGGCGTCGACGGCGTTGCTCGCATGGGTCGTCTTCACCGATTCGTTCCCGTTGAACTGGGCGCTCGCCGCCGTCGGCGCGGCGCTCGTGCTCGGCCCGTTGCTGGGGGCGCTCGCAGGGTTGGTGCCGACGCGGCGCTCGATCGAACTGCCCCACTTCTTCGATGTCGGCGTCGCGGAGTTCCTGCGCGCCACGGCCAGCGCCGCGTGGCAATTCGTGCAACTGGCAGCGCAGACGCGCCTGCTGCTCGATGCCTCCGCGCGCGCCGCGTGGCGGCTCGTCGTGAGCCGCCGGCATCTGCTCGAATGGACGACTGCGGCCCAGGCGCAGACACAGGCGCGCTATGATCTGCAGGCGTTCTTGCGCAGTGCAGCGCCCACGAGCGCCGTCTGCATGGCATTCGCCGTCGCGTCGTTGTGGAGCCCGTATCCGCAGCTGGGCGCCGCTCTCTTCGTGCTGTGGGCGCTGGCCCCCGTCGCCGCGTGGTGGAGCAGCCGCATGCCGGCGAAGACCGAAGGCGAACTGAGCACCGAACAGCGCGGCTACCTCGAAACGTTGGCACGCGACACCTGGCACTTCTTCGAGCATGTGGTCGGGCCCGAGGACAACCACCTGCCGCCCGACAACCTGCAGCTCGAACCCGAACCCACCATCGCGCACCGCACATCGCCGACCAACATCGGCATGTACCTGTTGGCGTGCTGCTGCGCGCGCGAGTTCGGGTGGATCGACACCAAGGCGCTCGCCGCCCGGCTCGCCGCGACGCTCGACACCATCGACCGCCTCGACAAGCACGAGGGTCATCTCTACAACTGGTACGACACACGCACGCTGAGGATGCTGCCGCCGGCCTACTTGTCGAGCGTGGACAGCGGTAACCTGGCAGGCCATCTCATTGCCGTGGCACAGGCCTGCCGGAGCTTCTCCGCCGGAAACGCCGAGCTGGAGATGCTCGCCCAGCGTTGCGAGACCTTGTGCGCCGGCATGGATTTCCGCGGGCTCTATGACACCAAGCGCCACCTCTTCCACATCGGTCTCCGGGTGGAAGAGAACGCGCTGGATGCGAGCTACTACGACTTGCTCGCCTCCGAATCGCGCCTCCTGAGCTTCCTTGCCATCGCCAAGGGCGACGTGCCGCGGCGCCACTGGATGGCGCTCGGCCGGCCCTTTCTTTCGGTGGGCGTCAAGCCGGGCCTCAAATCCTGGTCGGGTTCGATGTTCGAATACCTGATGCCGGCGCTCGTGATGGCGGAGCCGGTCGGCGGCTTGCTGCAGGTGGCGAACCTCGCCGCGATCTGCGAGCAGCAGGCCTTCGGCTCCATGCAGAACCTGCCGTGGGGCGTTTCCGAGTCGGCCTATTTCGCGCAGGACCATTCGCTCGCCTACCAATACTCGCCCTTCGGAGTGCCGCGGCTTGCGCTGCGTCGCACGCCGCCGACCGATCGCGTCGTCGCGCCTTATGCCACCGTGATGGCGGCGCTGCTCCGGCCGGCCGACGCGGTCGTGAACCTGCGGCTGCTCGAGTCGCTCGGCGGACGCGGCGAGTTCGGCTTCTTCGACGCGATCGATTTCACCGTCTCGCGTCAACCCGCGGGGCAGCCTTTCACTGTCGTGCGCAACGTCATGGCGCATCACCACGGCATGTCGCTCGTGGCCTTGTGCAATGCCGTCCGCGACGATGCGCCACGCCGCTGGTTCGGCAGCGCGCCGCTGGTGCAGGCGCACGAGTCGCTGCTGCACGAGCGCACGCCGCGACAGATCATCGGCAGCGCCGATCCGCGCACGCCGCCGGAGCCCGCGACTGGCGAGGCGCCGCCGATCTTCCAGCCGCGCGTGGTCGATCCCATGGAGCCAAGCTTTCAGCCCACGCACTTGCTGTCGAACGGCAAATACACGGTGGCCCTGCGTGCCAACGGCGCCGGCGTGAGTCGCTGGCGCTCGTTCAACGTGAGCCGTTGGCGGGACGATCCGCTGCGCGACAGCTACGGCACCTTCTTTTACGTGCGCGACACGCACAGCCCCGCGCTCTCCTCACTGACCGCCCTTCCCGCCCCCGGAGAGCACTGGCGCTACCGCGCTCGCTTCCTGGCCGACCAGGTCCAGTTCGACGCGAGCGGGCCCGGGCTGCAGGCGCGCATCACGGTGCTCATCAGCCCGGAGGACGACGCCGAACTGCGCACGGTTTCGCTGCACAACACTGGCAGCGAAACGCGCACGCTGGATCTCATCTCCTTTTTCGAGCCGATGCTGTCCAACCCCAAGGCTGACGAGGCGCATCCGGCTTTCGCCAACCTCTTCGTCGAAAGTCGCTGGGAGCCGGCCTGGCGCGCGCTGCTGATGTCACGCAAGCCCCGTTTGCACGGCGACCCGGGGGTGGCTGCCGCGCACTTCGTCGCGGCGGTCGATGCACGGGTGCTGTCCGTCGACTGTATGACCGACCGGCGCGCCTTCGTCGGACGCAATCGCGCACCCGCGACGCCGGCGTTCGACCCACAACCTTTGGCGCCCGGCGGCACGCCGATCAATGGCCTCCATCCGATCGCCTGCCTACGCGTGCGTCTTTCGATTGCACCGGGCGCCACCGCACGCGTGACCTTCGCGACCGCCGCCGACGAAAGCGTCGAAGCATTGATGCCCAGCATCGATCGGTACCTGCAGCCGATGCACGTCGAACGCGCGACACGCATGGCCGCCACGCTGGCGCAGTTGAGGTTGCGCGATCTCAGCATCGATCCCGCCAAGAACATCGCGCTGCAGGACCTCACCACTATCCTGGCCAACACCACGCCCCGCGTGATGCGCGATCGGGGCTGATCGACCTGCGGCAGATGACTAATCCCCCAACAGCTCCCCGATCGGCTGCAGGTCCTCCACGTGGTCGCAGATGGCCTTCGCGACCATCATGATCGGAATCCCCAGCAGCAGCCCCCAGATTCCCCAGAGCCAGCCCCAGAAGATCACGCCGACGAACACGGCGACCGGATTCATGCGGCTCGAACGACTCGTGAGGAAGGGCATCAGCAGACTGCCCACCAAGGTATGGATCAGCAGCGAAACCCCACCGACCAGCAGCCCCATCTGAACGGTATTGAATTGCAGGAAGGCCAGCAGCCCCGCGGCCGCCATGACGATGACCGACCCGATGTAGGGAATGAGGTTGGTGATCGCCGCCACGATGCCCCACACCGCGGCGTTCTCCAGCCCGATGGCCCAGAAGGCAAGGCCCGTGGCAACGCCGACCAGTGCGCTGGTCAGGATCTGGACGATCAGGTAGCGCTCGATGTGGTAGGTGATGTCGTCCAGCACATGCACGGTGATTTTTTTCTTCTGAAGGCTGGGGCCCGTGATCTTCACGAGCTTGCGGCGAAAGGTATCCCCCGAACCGAGGGCAAAAAAAGTCAGGAAACCAACCAGCGTGAGCTGCCCGGCCGCAGCGATGAGGCCGACAGTGCCGCTCCACAGGTAATCGCGCACGTTGAAGGACGGCCGCTCGACGATCACTCGCGCCACGCCTTTCCGGGCCGCGACCTTGGCCGAGTTTTCTTCCGCAGCCTGTTCGATCTGCGCCGCGGCTTTCTGCACCGTATCGAGCGCGCTCGGGTCAGCGTTGCGGGGACCTGTGTGCATCGCCAGACGAAGCTTCTGCGCGGCGACGGGCAATGAATCGAGCAGCGCCGAAGCATTGCCGGAAAGCGAATAGCCGGTCCAGCCGAAGGCGCCGCCGATGCCGAGCAGGATCACGGCCGCGCCGATCCAGCGCGAGATCTTCCAGCGCTCGAGCAGATCGACCAACGGCGACAGGGCGTAGGTCAGCATCAGGCTCACCAGCAGTGGAATGAAGACTGCCGCCGCCCAATGCAACGCAAACACGCTGGCGAACACGGCCAGCACCACCAGCGACGCACTGCGCACGTCGACCGGCATGTGCAGCAGGACGCGTTCGGGTTGCGTTTCCGCAGACAGGGCTTCCTCTTCGGTCTCCGCCTGGGCCTTCGATTCGGACTCGATCACGTCACTCATGACCTAACCTCCGTGCTGCGCACTGCGGTGCGAGCTTGCTTGGGGCGGCCCGGCGCGGCACTCATCGCGGCTCCTTCAGCACTTCTCGGACCGTCGACAGCTGACGACGCGAAACCACGACGGGCTCCGGAACGCCGTCGAGCCGCAGGGCCCAGCCTTCGGCATCCTCGCCATCGTCGTATTTCTCGAGCGCGCGAATCGCCGAACGTGCCACCAGCGCATTGCGGTGCACCCGCACGAAGCGCGCGGGATAGCGCTCCTCGAGTTCGGAAAGCGAGCCGTCGAAGATGTGGCTGCGAGACACTGTGCGGACGGTGAGGTACTTGAACTCGGATTTGAGATACAGCACCTCGGACAACGGCACGCGCTCGGTGCGGCCGCGATCCTGGATGAGCAGCACGTCTTGCGGTTCCTCCGCGGGCGCCGGCCGCCGGTCTCGGAGATGCCGCTCGACCTTCTGCAAAGCCTGTTGAAGGCGTTCGCCCCTGACGGGCTTCGTCAGATAGTCGACCGCTTCGAGCTCGAAGGCTGTCACCGCGTGCGCGGCATAGGCCGTGACGAACACCACGGCTGGCGCACCTTGCTGGCTGCGAAGGCTGCGCGCAAGTTCAAGGCCGTCGATGCCGGGCATGTGGACGTCGAGCAGCACGACATCGAAATGGGTGGCGGCCAGGCATTTCAATGCCGCGTCGCCGTTCGCGGCCTCGGCCACGACTTCGGCGGCGGGCGAGTTGCAGTCGGCCAGGAGCGCGCGCATGCGGGAGCGCGCCAGCGCTTCGTCATCGACGATCAGGGTGCGAAGAGTGCTCATGATCCAGCGGGAATGGCAATGCGGACACGGTAGTTCTTCTGGTCCATGCCGGCGCTGAATTGCGCCTGCATGTCGTGCAGAAGGCGCAGCCGGTCGCGCACATTGGCGAGTGCGATGCCGTGGCCGCGCGGAAGGGGTTCGTCGGCCCAGCGCAGAGGAGGAAGACTGTTGATGACCTCGATCAGCACCATGCTGCCCCGGCGTTCCGTGCGGATGCGCAGCTTGGCGGTTTCCGGGCTCGGCTCGACGCCATGCTTGACCGCGTTTTCCACGAGCGGCTGCAGCAGCAGGGGCGGCAGGCGGGCCGAGTTGGCATTGGGGTCGATGTCCCAGCGCACGCGCATGCGGTCGCCGAAACGCACCTGTTCGATGGCAAGGTAGCGCTCGGCCAGCGCGATCTCATCAGCAAGGGTGACCGACTCGCCGGGGTCGGCCAGCGCCTGCCGGAACAGTTCACTCAGGTCCTCAAGCATCGCTTCGGCCTTCGCAGGCTCTTCGCGCACGAGTGCGATCGCGCTGTTGAGCGTGTTGAAGAGAAAGTGCGGCCGGATGCGCGACTGCAGTTCCTCGAGCCTTGCGGTGGTCGCCGCCGGGGTCTGCCCCCTGGCTCGCAGCACCAGCGCCGCCATCATCAAGCTTGCAAACAAGGCGCCCGCCAACGCACTGGCAACCCAAGGCGCTGTGCCGACGACGCCCGTCAAGCGCAGCAGCCCGCACCCGTAGAGGCCCGAGATCGCCCCAAGCAGGGCCCCGGCCACGTATTGCCCTCGCAGCGGAAGCCGGCCAAGCAGCTTCTTGAGCGCACATGCGGCAAGCAACCAGAGCAAGGTCGCGGGCAACGCGCCGCCCGTCACCGTTGCGGCAAGCAGCAGCCACTCGGACACCGTGGGCGCGAGAAACAGCGCGACAATCGCGACGACTGTCTCCACGAACAGCACCGCGCGCAGCACCACGCCGATCTGGCACGCATCGAAAACCACCGACCCGGCGCGCAGCGGCGCGCGCACCCCGGCTTGCATGGGCGTCGACGATGAAGGGGTGGCCGATAAAATCGACGGGTTGCGCATCAATGAAACACTGGGTGACAAACCCATTATTGCCTCCCGATCGTTTCCCATGACCCAAAACCAACTCGACAAGAAATCCGAAGCCTGGTCCGCCCTGTTCTCCGAACCGATGAGCGACCTGGTCAAACGCTATACATCGAGTGTCTTCTTCGACAAGCGGCTGTGGCAGGCTGACATTGAGGGTTCGCTGGCGCATGCGGCGATGTTGGCAGCACAGGGCATCATCGCCGCGCAGGACCATGCCGCAATCGAACGCGGGATGATGCAGATTCGCAACGAAATCGAATCTGGAAGCTTCGAATGGAAGCTCGACCTCGAAGACGTGCACCTGAACATCGAGGCCCGCCTCACACAATTGGTAGGCGACGCCGGCAAGCGGCTCCACACCGGCCGCAGCCGCAACGACCAGGTGGCGACGGACGTCAGGCTCTGGCTGCGTGGCGAGATCGACCTGATCGGCGGACTCCTGGTCGACCTTCAGAAGTCGCTGCTCGACATCGCCGAGAAGAATGTCGAAGTGATCATGCCGGGCTTTACCCATCTGCAGGTGGCGCAGCCGGTGAGCTTCGGCCACCACATGCTGGCCTACGTGGAGATGTTCTCGCGCGACGCCGAGCGCATGGCGGACGTCCGCAAGCGCGTCAATCGCCTGCCGCTCGGTGCAGCCGCCCTCGCAGGCACCAGCTATCCGCTGGACCGCGAGGCCGTGGCCACGGCGCTCGGCATGGACGGCGTCTGCCAGAACAGCCTCGACGCCGTGAGCGACCGCGATTTCGCGATCGAATTCGCCGCGGCCGCCTCGCTCGCCATGGTTCACATCAGCCGGCTGAGCGAAGAACTCGTGTTGTGGATGAGCCAATCCTTCGGTTTCATCGACATCGCCGACCGCTTCTGCACGGGCAGCTCGATCATGCCGCAGAAGAAAAATCCGGACGTGCCTGAACTGGCGCGCGGCAAGACCGGCCGGGTGGTTGGTCACCTGATGGGGCTGATCACCCTCATGAAAGGCCAGCCGCTGGCCTACAACAAGGACAACCAGGAAGACAAGGAGCCCCTGTTCGACACCGTCGACACGCTCAAGGACACGCTGCGCATCTTCTCGGAAATGGTCGGCGGCATCACGGTGAAGCCCGAAGCCATGGAAGTCGCGGCCCTGCGAGGCTATGCCACTGCCACCGACCTGGCCGACTACCTGGTCAAGAAGGGCCTGCCTTTCCGCGACGCCCATGAGACCGTGGCGCACGCGGTCAAGGCGGCGATTTCGCACAAGGTGGACCTGTCGGAACTCCCGCTGACTGTGCTCCAGGGCTTCAATCCGACGATCGAAAAAGACGTTTACGGCGCGCTCAGCTTGCGCGGCTCGTTGACGGCGCGCAACATCCTCGGCGGCACGGCACCGGCGCAGGTGCGCCAGCAGATCGCCCGGCACCGCGCGCGGCTTTCCTGAGCAATACGCCATTGGACGGGCCCATGCCGGCCGTCAGATGTGTTCCCAATTGTAAATTTGTAGTGCTAAAGTTTGGCATGCTTTGCGCTTGCGCTCCTGGAGGCCGCCGCCCGAAGCCCGTCATCGAGCGCCCAATCCCATGGAAACATCCAGCTGCGTCGTCGTCATCCTGACTTTCAATTCCGCCTCGATCATTCGGGAAACCGTGTCGCAGGCAAAGAAGGTGAGTCCTCACGTGTTCGCGGTCGACTCGCATTCGACCGACGGCACGCCCGCGATCCTGGCCGAATTGGGCTGCACCGTCGTGCAGCGTCCTTTTTCGAACTACAGCGACCAGCGCAACTGGGCCATTTCGCAGATCGAGCCGTCTTACGGCTGGCAACTCCACCTCGACGCCGATGAAGTGCTCGATGACCGGGCGGTCGCCGAAATCAATGCGGTTCTGGCCGACACGCCCGAGTTCGACGCCTACCTGATCCGCCGGCGCGACTATTTCATGGGCAAGATGCTGCGCTTCAGCGGCGTCAATCCGTGGCACCTGCGGCTCTTTCGCTCGGGTGTCGGGCGCTGCGAATCGCGGCTCTACGACCAGCACTTCATCAGTCCCGCAAAGCCCGGCCGGCTGAACGGCTTCATGCACGACAAGAACTCCGCCCGGCTGAGCGACTGGATCGCAAGCCACAATCGCTGGAGCGATGCCGAAGCCAAGGAAAAGCTCGGCCCCAGCACCGCGTCCGACAACGTCTTGCAGCCGCGGCTGACAGGCGATGCGCGCGAACGCACGCGCTTCATCAAGGAAATCTATTACAAGCTTCCCACCGGCCTGCGTTCGGTCAGCTACTTCGTCTACCGCTATGTGTTTCGCCTGGGCTTCCTGGACGGCAGGACGGGGTTCTACTTCGCTTTCTTCCAGGCACTGTGGTTTCGCATGCTGGTCGACGCGAAGATGTATGAAAAACGCACCCAGCAATCCCTGAATTGACCCTGAATTGACATTTACGGAGTGATCACGCGCATGCGTCAATACAACGCCTCCAAGCGAATGCTCGTCACCGGCGGCGCCGGTTTTCTCGGCAGCCACCTGTGCGACCGCCTCCTCGAACAGGGGCATGACGTGCTGTGCGTCGACAACTTCTTCACCGGCACGAAGCGCAACGTCGAGCACCTGCTGGACCATCCGCGCTTCGAACTGATGCGGCACGACGTCACCTTTCCTCTTTATGTCGAAGTGGACGAGATCTTCAACCTCGCCTGCCCGGCGTCGCCGATCCACTACCAGCACGATCCGGTGCAGACCACCAAGACCAGCGTGCACGGCGCCATCAACATGCTCGGGCTGGCCAAGCGCGTGCGCGCCAAGATCCTGCAGGCTTCCACCAGCGAAGTCTATGGCGACCCCGAGATCCATCCGCAGGTCGAAGAATATTGGGGCCGCGTGAACCCGATCGGCCTTCGCAGCTGCTACGACGAAGGCAAGCGCTGCGCCGAAACGCTGTTCTTC
Source organism: Variovorax sp. 10L426 (assembly GCF_056395305.1). Taxonomy (NCBI): domain Bacteria; kingdom Pseudomonadati; phylum Pseudomonadota; class Betaproteobacteria; order Burkholderiales; family Comamonadaceae; genus Variovorax; species Variovorax sp. 10L426. Next base: position 242,702 of record NZ_JBFTJF010000008.1, read on the forward strand.
GACTATCACCGCCAGCACAAGCTGCGCATCAAGGTCGTGCGCATCTTCAACACCTACGGGCCGCGCATGCACCTGAACGACGGCCGCGTGGTGTCGAACTTCATCGTGCAGGCGCTCCGTGGTCAGGACATCACCATCTACGGCGACGGCCAGCAGACGCGCAGCTTCTGCTACGTGGACGACCTGATCGAAGCGATGCTGCGCATGATGAACACCGGCGACGAGGTGCCCGGCCCGATCAACATCGGCAACCCGGGCGAGTTCTCGATGCTCGACCTGGCCAACAAGGTCATCGAACTCACGGGCTCGAAGAGCAAGCTGGTGCGCATGCCGCTGCCCGCGGACGACCCCAAGCAGCGTCGCCCCGACATCTCGATGGCGCAAAAGGAACTCGACGGCTGGGCGCCCCGCACCCAGTTGGATGAAGGACTGAAGCAGACAATCGCCTTTTTCGACAAGATCCTCGCGGAATCCACCGCGACCTGACCTCATGAATATCACGATCATCGGCACCGGCTACGTCGGGCTCGTCACGGGCGCGTGCCTTGCAGACATCGGCAACAACGTCTTCTGTCTCGACGTGGACGAACGCAAGATCGCCACGCTCAACTCGGGCGGCATTCCGATCTACGAACCCGGCCTCGGCGACCTGGTCGAGTCGAATGTCGCGGCCAGGCGCATCTCCTTCTCCACCGACATCGAAGCCGCCGTCGCGCATGGCGACGTCCAGTTCATCGCCGTCGGAACGCCGCCTGACGAAGATGGCAGCGCCGACATGCAGTATGTGCTGGCCGCCGCCCGCAACATCGGCAAGTACATGGACAGCTTCAAGGTCGTGGTCGACAAGTCGACGGTGCCCGTGGGCACGGCCGACCGCGTCACGGCAGTCATCCAGGAAGAACTCGACAAGCGTGGACGCTCCGACCTGCGCTTCTCCGTCGTCAGCAACCCCGAATTCCTGAAGGAAGGCGCGGCGGTCGAGGATTTCATGCGGCCCGACCGCATCGTCATCGGCTATTCGGACGACGATCACGGCCGCGAAGCGCTGGGCTGGATGCGCAAGTTGTATGCACCCTTCAACCGCAACCACGAACGCACGCGCGTGATGGACGTACGCTCCGCCGAGTTCACCAAGTACGCCGCCAACGCGATGCTCGCCACGCGCATCAGCTTCATGAACGAGCTGGCCAATCTGGCCGATCGCGTGGGCGCCGACATCGAAGCGGTGCGCCAGGGCATCGGCTCCGACCCGCGCATCGGCTACAGCTTTCTGTACGCCGGCACGGGCTACGGCGGAAGCTGCTTCCCCAAGGACATCCAGGCGCTGGCGCGCACCGCGCGCGGCAACGGCCAGACGCTGCGCGTGCTCGAAGCGGTGGAAGCCGTCAACAACGAGCAGAAACGCGCACTCACCAACAAGGTGCTCGCCCGCTTCGGCAAGGACCTGAGCGGACGGACCTTCGCGCTGTGGGGCCTGGCCTTCAAGCCGAACACCGATGACATGCGCGAAGCACCCAGCCGCGTCGTGATCGACGTGCTGCTGCGCGCGGGCGCCAAGGTGGTGGCGCACGACCCGATCGCGGTCGAGGAGACCCGGCGTGTGCTGCAGCTGGATTTCACCGATGCGCCTTCGCTGCTCGACCGGATCAGCTACTGCTCGCCCAAGGACCCGATGAGCGCCCTCGACGGTGCGGACGCGCTGATCATCATCACCGAGTGGAAGGCCTATCGCAGCCCCAACCTCGAGCGGCTCAAGTCGCTGATGAAGTCGCCGGTGATCTTCGACGGCCGCAACCTGTACGAGCCGAGCACGATGAAGGAAGCCGGCATCGTCTATCAAGGCATCGGGCGCAACAGCTTCTGAGCCCGAAGACGTCGCGCTGAATCCGAGCGGGCGTCTGGTCCGTACCCACGGCATGCCCACCGTTGGCACACAATCCGCCCATGAGTGCTCCCAGCCCCGACGCCGAATTGATCGCACTGATCGATCGGGTCGGGCAGCGCGACGAATCAGCCCTCCGCCAGCTGTACGAACGCACTTCGCCGAAGCTGTTCGGCCTCGCGATGCGCATCGTGCGTCAACGCGAATGGGCGGAAGATGTCCTGCAGGAGACGTTCTTGACGATCTGGCGCGTGGCGGGCGACTACCGCAACTCGCTCAGCCCGCCGATGGCATGGATGGGCCTCATCGTGCGCAGCCGGTCGCTGGACCTGCTGCGCCGTCGCACGGCAGACCGCGCCCAGTCCACGCAAGAGTTCGACGAGGTGATGGCCGAGACCTTCGAATCCGATGCCGCCAGCCCCATGGACACGGCCGACGCGAGCGAGCAGGCATGGGCGCTGCACCAATGCCTGCGTCAGCTCGAAGGCCGGCAGCGCGAACTCGTGAGCCTGGCCTACCTGCGCGACCTGAGCCACGGCGAACTGGCCGAACAGCTCAAGCTGCCGCTGGGCACCGTCAAGACGTGGATTCGGCGCGGGCTTGAAAAGCTCCGCGCCTGCATGAAGCAATTCGCGTGAGGGCTGACACATGAACCTCTCCGCCCACCCCGAATTGCTCGAACTGCTTGCGGCGAGCCACGCGCTCGGCACGCTGGTGGGTGGCGCCCGCCGACGCTTCGAAGCCATGGCACGCGAGCAGGCGCCTGTGCGTGCCGCCGCGCTGGCCTGGCAAGGCCGGCTCGCGAGCATGGCCGAGCTTCAACCGTCCGTGACGCCGGATCCGGCGGTCTGGACACGCATCCGCAACCTGATCGATGCAGAAAAGCAGCAGGAAGCGATTGCGGCCCAGCGTCAAGCGCCTCCGCCGCCTGCCCCCGCGAAGGGCGGCTGGCTGAACAGCCTCGCGCTCTGGCGCGGCGCCGCGGCGGCCGGGGTGTTCGCCGCCGTGGTGGCGATCGTGGTGGGCCTGAATCTCCAGCAGCAGTTGCGCAATGCGCCGAGCGAGCAATACGTTGCCGTGCTGTCCGATGACAAGGCTGCCGCGTCCATGCTTGTGACCTTCGATCCGAAGAACCGGCAACTCGTGCTCCAGCGCCTCGGCGACTTTCGCGAGAGCGAGGACAAGTCGCTTCAGCTGTGGGCGCTTCCCCCAGGCCGTGCGCCACGCTCGCTCGGTGTGCTCGGCAGCGAATCCACGATCAGGCTGACAGCTTCGGAGGCCGATGTGCAAGGCGTCCCGGCGCTGGCGATCTCGCTCGAACCGAAGGGCGGTGTTCCGGCCGGGCAACCCCCGAGCGGCCCGATCCTGTTCAAGGGCCCGCTGATCCAGAAGGCGATCTGACGAGCCGTTACCATTTGCCGACGCGTGGGCACGACTCGCCAACGCATTCAAGTCGAAGGACGTTTTGATTCCATGGTGTCGATGAAAGCTTCCCGCCTTGCCGTTCTCTCGCTTGCGCTGCTGACCGCGCTCGCATCGCAGGCGCAGACCACCTCGGTCAACGACGCCACCGCACGCTCGCCCGCCTACGTTGCTGCCCAAGCCCGCTGGCAGAGCGAATTGGACGCCTTCGCGAAAGCCGACCGCGAACATCCGCCCGCCAGCGGCGGCGTGCTGTTCGTCGGCAGCTCCACCATCCGCATGTGGCCGGACATCGCGCGGGACTTCCGACAGCAGCCGGTCGTGATCAACCGCGGCTTCGGCGGTTCGACGATGGAAGATTCCAGCTTGTTCGCCCGCGAACTCGTCGTACGCTACAAGCCCAGGCTCGTGCTGGTCTACGCCGGCGACAACGATCTCGCCGAAGGCCGTACGCCGATGCAGGTACTCGAAAGCTTCGCGCGCTTCGCGAACACCGTGCGCGCCGAACTGCCCGACACCCGCATCGCATTCATCTCGGTCAAGCCGAGCCCTTCGCGCGAGAAGCTGATGCCGCAGATCCGCGAGACCAACGACGTGATCGCAGCCTACCTCCGAAGGCTCCCCAACAGCGAATTCATCGACGTGTACACGCCCATGCTGGGTGCAGACGGCCGACCGCGCGCCGAGTTGTTCCGCGCCGACGAGCTGCACATGAATGACCAGGGCTATCGCCTCTGGCAGTCGTTGATCGAGTCGCACCTGCCGGATCCCGCGACTCGGCCCGATCCTTCAGTCGCCCAGGGGCTGCGTTAAGCGGCCAGGCGTCTTCTTCCGTTCGTCCCCCCACTGGCTGATGCGCGCGACAGCGTAGAGCCCGCAGAACACCACGGCCAACAGCAGCGCATCGCCCCACCAGGGGCGTGCGGTCTGGCTGTCGCCGTAGATGGCCAGCACCAACAGCACCACCACCAGGTGCGCGCAGAACACGGGCAGCGAAGCCCGCCCCATCGCCTCCAGCCAATGCAGCCGCGGCATGCGCCGCATGAACGCCGGCCCGAACCGTATGGTGAGAATGCCGAGCACAACGAGGTTCACGATCCGAAGTGGTCCGAGCTGCCATTTGTCGAACAGCAGGTTGAGTTCCGCGTCACCGCCGAATGGCGCCTGCCCGTTGATGCCGTGATGCCGCCAGTAGACGCCGTAGACCGCCACCGCAGCGGCGACCGCGACCACCCACTTCGGAAATTGGAAAGGCCGGGCGCCGGGTGCATTGCGGCTCGCGCCCATCCACAAGCCGGCGAACCACAGGAATTGCCACGCCAATGCGTTGAAAGCGCCCGTCTCGTGAAACGGCACCGACAGCCCCAGGTGCCGAGCAGCGAATTCGTAGAGCCATTCGCTCAAGCCGAACTGCGCCACCGCCCAGATCGTCGCGCTCACCGTCATCACGCCAAGCCAACCGCGCCGCAATGCAAAGGCCAGCACCCACGGGCTCATCAGCATGAAGAAGATATACATCGGCAGGATGTCGAGGAGCGCCGGCTCGTAGATGAGCAGCAGCGAATAGACGAAGGCCTCGTGCGGATTGGCGAGATAGAACGACAGCAGGTTCTTGACCGCCGGCTGGTCGATGCGCAGCCCCACTGCCGTGATGATCGTGAACAGGAACAGCAGCGTTGCCGCCTGGCTCAGATAGACCTTGAGCGCGCGCCGCCAGAAGGCCCGGCGCATGGAGTTCACGCCCTGGTTGTAGCTGACGCGGCTGTAGACCAGTCCCGACACAAAGGCCGACAGCAACACAAAACCTTCCGCGGCCGAGACGAAACCGAAGGGCTGCCCCAACGGATCGGTGAGGCGGGTCGGCAAATGGGTGACTGTCATCAACACGAGCATGAGCCCGCGCAGCGCGTCGATTTCCCAGTAGCGTTTCACTGGATGACCAAAATTCGTCGGGGGAATACCTACGCCAGCCTGCGGATCGCGTCGATGACGGTGGCGCTGTAGTTGCGCCATGTATAGGTGGCGGCGTGCTGCATCGCCTGCACCTTCATGGCAGGAAGCTCTTGCCTGTTCTGATTGAACCAGGCGAGCTTCTCGGCGATTTTCTCCGGCGAACGAATCGGCACCAGGAAGCCGGTCTTGCCCTCGATGACCAGGTCTTCACCACCCGTGTTGGGCGTGATGACCAGCGGCAACCCCTGGCTCATGGCTTCCTGCATCACGAGCGCACGTCCCTCGAACAGCGAAGGCAGGCAGAAGACGTCGCAGCTTCGCATCAGCGTCAGCACTTCGGCGTGCGGTCGGCCACGCTCATAGGTGAAGTCAGCGTACTGCCGGCGGTAGAAGTCGTGGCCGCTGAGCGGTGTCCCCATCACGACCAGCTCGATGTTCTCGCCCTCGAGCAGGTGCATCGCCTGCAACAAATCGGCGAGTCCCTTGCGTTGGCCCATCGAGCCCGCGAAGAGCACACGCAACGGGCGCGACGGGTCGACCGTCTCGGTCGGCTCGATGGGGGCCGAGAGCGGCGAGCCGAAAGGGGACACCACCCGCGTCTTGTCCGCTGCCCATGCCGGCAATGAATCGGCGACAAAGCGGCTTGGAACGACCACCAGGTCGGCAAGCTCGAGTTCCTGGACCTTGCGCCCCACCTTGGCCTCGGAATCGGACATGCCGCCGCCCAGCGTATCGACCCACTCGGGAAGGCGCTGCGCTTCGTCCTGCATCAGCCGACGGCCGACTTCCCAGTAGGCGATCGGAAGGTCATAGACGCGATGAATGCCGAGTGCCTTCGCCGCCTTGAAACTTTCGACCGCCGAGTCCTCGTAGGCGTAGACGGCGCCGAGGCGCTCCTGCCGGTGCACGCGCGGCAACACCCGCGCCACGAAGCGATCGAAATCACGGAGCACCCCGTCGATCGACGCGAACCCATCTTCATGGCGCCGCAAGTAGTCCCAGCCGTATCGATTGCACATCATCCGCGCGAACTCGCGCCACGGATGCAGGAGGAGCTTTTCATTGGGCAGATCGAAGCGTCGCCGAAGGAGGTCTCGACCGAACTTCTCGGGCACCAGCTTGAGGGCGAGGCTGTCCGAACGAACGGCGAAAGTGGTTGCAAAGCGAGCCAACATATCGGCGGCTTCCAGGCCATCGAGCATGGCTCGAACGTTCTGGTTGCCGGCGGGGTGGCTGAACAACAATTTCATACCGATCGATCATAGTGGAGGCACATTGCGTGCCAGAGCCGCGCGTCGCCCATGCGCTACCCTTCGTGCCGAAGGAGAAGTCCGTTGAAAACAAGAACGACATCGCGCTGCCTGGCCACCATGACGCTGGCCCTGTGCGCCCTGGGTGCGCACGCCTTGCAGGTCACCAGCCTCACGCCGCAGGGCGAGATCGCGCGCATTCGCCAGGTCGTTGCCAAGTTCGATCAGGCCGCCGTCAACTTCGGCGACCCCAAGGCGCCGGCACCGCTCGCGGTCAGTTGCACCGACGCGCAAGCCGCCAAAGGCACGGGGCGCTGGACCAGCGACAAACAATGGGTCTTCGATTTCGAGAACGATCTGCCCCCCGGCGTGCGCTGCACGGTCACGCGCGTGGCTGGATTCAAGTCGCCCGCTGGTGCCGATCTGGCCGGGCCCGAGCGCTACCAGTTCAACAGCGGCGGCCCTTTCATTCGCAACTGGCAGCCGAGCTACGGAAAGATCGACGAGCAGCAGTTGTTCATGCTCGAACTCAGCGGCCCCGCCATGCCCGAGAGCGTTCAGGGCAACGTGTGGTGCGCAGCGGACGGCATTGGTGAACGCATCCCGGTCAAGCTGATCGATGGTGCGCAGCGCAGCGCGCTGCTCAAGTCTTTCGGCCGCGACAAGGACGCAGAAAAGTCCCCCCAGCGTTTCGTGACGCTGCAGTGCAATCGAACGCTGCCCGCCGGCAGCCGCGTGCAGCTTGTCTACGGCAAGGGCGTCGCCACGCCTTCGGGCGTGGTCAACAACGTTGAACGACGTCTCAGCTTCGAGGTGCGGGAACCCTTTGCGGTCTCGTTCAGTTGCGAGCGCGAGAACGCGCAGTCCGCGTGCCTGCCGCTGCGGCCGATGGAACTGCGGTTCAACGCATCGGTGACCCGCAAGCTGGCCGCACAGATCGCGCTCAAGGGCGATGGCAAGACCTTCAAGCCGAAGTTCGAAGACAACGTGGCGAACGACGAGGACGCGGTGGTCGAATCGGTGAGCTTCCCGGCGCCCTTCGCCGAGCAGACGCAGTTCACCATCGAACTGCCGCCGACGTTCCAGGACGCCTCCGGCCGCGCGCTCGCTTCGCCCGACAGTTTTCCGCTGAAGGTCTCGACCGGCGCGATGCCGCCGCTCGCCAAGTTCGCCGCATCGCCCTTCGGTGTGGTCGAGCGCCTGGCCGAGCCGGATGGCGTGGCGCTGATGCCGGTGACGGTACGGCGCGTCGAGCCCGCGCTGCAGGTCCAGGCACTCACGCCCGGCAAGGTCAGCGACATGAATCCGAAGACCGACGCGGAAATCATCGCGTGGTTCCGCAAGGTGCGCCGCTACGACAACTACACCGTCTCTCGCAAGCAGGCGGCCCGGGACGTGAAGGGCGCGCTGCCGAAGGTGATCGACAAGGACGATCGCGACAACATCCAGACGCGCATGGTCTCGTTGCTCGCAGGACAGAGCGGCGTCAAGTCGCTGGACATGCCCAAGACCGAGGGCACGGACCCTCGGCCTTTCGAGGTGGTCGGGATTCCGCTGACGCCGGGCTTTCACGTATTGGAGATCGCATCGCAGAAACTCGGAGACGCGCTGCTCGACGAACGCTACGGCAACGGCCGCACGATGTACGTGCGCACCACTGCACTGGCGACCAACCTCGCCGTGCACTTCAAGCTGGGCCGGGAGAACTCGATGGCCTGGGTGACCACGCTGGACAAGGGCAAAGTGGTGGCGAACGCCAGTGTTCGCGTGTCGAGTTGCGACGGCAAGGAAGTGGCCACGGGCACGACCGACGTGAACGGCGTCGTGCAGTTGTCGGGTATCTCGTCCAATGCACCCGGTTGCTCAAGCGACGAGGACTACAGCGCCGACGCCTACTTCGTCAGCGCCCGCGCCAAGGATGCGACGGGCGTCGAAGACCTCGCCTTCACCTGGACCGATTGGCAGCGCGGCATCGAGCCCTGGCGTTTCAATGTGCCGACGAGCCTCGAAGCCGAGCCCGACCGCATTGCCCACACCGTCTTCGACCGCACGCTGCTGCGTGCCGGCGAAACGGTGTCGATGAAGCACCTCATCCGCACGCAGACCCGCAACGGCTTCGGGCTGCCCGCGGACTTTCCCGACACCCTGGTCGTGACGCATGTCGGCAGCGGCCAGCAGTTCACCCAGCCGATCAAATGGCGCAACACCGCGACCGGCGGCCGCAGCGCAGAGAACACCTTCGACATCCCATCGGCCGCCAAGCTCGGCATCTACCAGGTCGAACTGCGCAGCGGCGCCGGTGACGGCCAACGCAGCTACGGCACCGGCCAGTTCCGCGTGGAGGAGTTCCGCCTGCCGGTGCTCGAAGGCCGTATCGCGCCCAGCGACAAGAACCCGCTGGTCGCCGCCACCGCAGTGCCCGTCGACGTGCAGATCAACTACGTGGCTGGCGGCGGCGCGGCCAATCTGCCGGTGCGCGTGTCGGCGATGGTGCGCGGCAAGAGCCTCTCGTTCCCCGACTTCGATGCCTTCAGCTTCTCCCCACCCCGAAAGGAACGCACCGCGGCGAGCGACACCGGGGAAGAGGATTCGGCCGCGGACGACGCGCGCATCGTCGCCGACAAGCTGCCGCTCACGCTTGACCGCAACGGTGCCGGCAAGGTCGTCATCGACAAGATTCCGGCCGACAAGGCCACGCCGCGCGAACTGCTGCTCGAAGCCACCTATTCCGACCCCAACGGCGAGGTCCAGACCTTGCGCAGCACGCAGACGCTCTGGCCCGCCGCCGTCATCGCCGGCATCAAGACCGAAGGCTGGGTCTCGACGCGGCAGAAGATGCGTTTCCAGGCGCTCGCGCTCGACCTCGCCGGCAAGCCGCAGGAGGGCGTGACGCTCAATGTGCGTGCCGTGGCTCGCATCACCACGACGAGCCGCAAGCGGATGGTGGGCGGCTTCTACACCTACGACAACAAGACCGACGTCAAGGACATCGGCACCGTGTGCAGCGGCAAGAGCGATGCACGTGGCCTGCTCCTGTGCGAAGTCGACCTCAAGGAATCGGGCGAGATCGAACTCGTCGCCAGCGCCACCGACAAGGACGGCCGCGACAGTCGTGCCGCCAGTTCTGTCTATGTCACGCGGCAGGGCGAACTCTGGTTCGGCGGCGCGGACAACGATCGCATCGACGTGCTCCCGGAAAAGAAGAGCTACCAGCCCGGCGACGTCGCCCGCTTCCAGGTGCGCAGCCCTTTCCGCTTTTCGACGGCGCTGGTGTCCGTCGAACGCGAGGGCGTGATCGAGACGCACGTCGTGCAGCTCAACGGCCAGGATCCAACGATCAGCCTGCAGATCAAGCCCGACTGGGGACCGAATGTCTACGTCAGCGTGCTCGCGCTGCGCGGGCGGCTGCGCGAGGTGCCGTGGTACAGCTTCTTCACCTGGGGCTTCAGGGCGCCGCGCGAATGGTGGACGGCCTTCTGGTACGAGGGCAAGGAGTACGTCGCGCCGACGGCGCTGGTGGACCTCAGCAAGCCGGCATTCAGGCTCGGATTGGCCGAGATCCGCGTCGGCACCCTGGCCCACCAGATCGACGTGAAGGTGGCGAGCGACAAGATCAGCTACCCGGTGCGCGGCCAGGCGCGAATCACGATCACCGGCAAGCTCCCCGACGGCAAGCCTGCAGCCGGCGCCGAAGTGGCGCTCGCGGCGGTGGACCAGTCACTGCTGGAACTGATGCCCAACGACAGCTGGAACCTGCTCGAAGCCATGCTCCAGCGGCGCAGTTGGGGCGTCAGCACTTCCACTGCGCAGATGGAAATCGTCGGCCGGCGGCACTACGGCCGAAAGGCGGTGCCGGCCGGTGGCGGCGGGGGCAAGAGTCCGACCCGCGAACTGCTCGACACCCTGCTGCTGTGGAAACCTGCGATCGTGCTCGACGCCAGCGGACAGGCCACGGTCACGGTCCCGCTGAACGACGCGCTGACCACCTTCAGGATCGTCGCCGTCGCCGATGCCGGTACCGGGCTGTTCGGCACCGGCCAGACCTCGATCCAGTCGACGCAAGACCTGCAGGTCATCAGCGGCCTGCCGCCGCTGGTGCGCGAAGACGACCAGTTCCGCGCGCAGATCACGCTGCGCAACACGACTCACAAGGACATGAAGGTCGAGGCCACGCCGCGTGCCGCGCTGCTGACGCTGGCGCCTCAGACGGTGGACATCCCGGCCGGCGAAGCCCGCGAAGTGGCGTGGACCGTGACGGCGCCGGCGCAGCTCGCGCAAACACGCGCCGAAGCCATCCTGTGGGAAATCGAGGCCCGGGACACCCTGGGCGATGCGCGCGATGCGCTCAAGGTGCGCCAACGCATCGTGCCCGCCGTGCCGCTGACGGTGCAGCAGGCCACGCTCGCGCAGGTCGATGGACCCTTCACCCTCGACGTGTCGCCGCCGGCCGACGCCCTGCCCGGGCGCGGCGGCCTGCGTCTCTCGCTGCAGCCTCGATTGGCCGAAGGCCTGACCGGCGTGCGCGACTGGTTCGCTGCCTATCCCTACGCTTGCCTGGAGCAGAAGACCAGCAAGTCCATCGGCCTGCGCGACGTCAAGGCATGGCAGGTGGTCGTCGGGCAGTTGCCGAGCTATCTCGACAGCGACGGCCTCGCCAACTACTTCCCGCCGCGCGACGGCGAAGCCAATCGTGGCAGCGACATCCTCACGGCCTATCTGATGGCGGCGACGCATGAAGCGGCAGCGCTCGACCCGGCTTTCGCACTGCCCGACGCCGCGCGGGCCCCCATGGAACAGGGCCTGATTGCTTTCGTCGAAGGCCGCATCCAGCGCGAGTTCTGGAGCCCCCGCAAGGACCTCGACGTGCGCAAGGTCGCCGCGCTCGAAGCGCTCTCGCGTTACGGAAAGGCCCAAGGCCGAATGACCGGGAGCATCACCATCGCGCCCAATCAGTGGCCAACCAGCGCCGTGATCGACTGGCTCAACATCCTCAAGCGCGTGCAGGACGTGCCACGGCGCCAGCAACGCATCGAGGAAGCCGACAACGTCCTCAGGGCGCGCCTCGGCTACCAAGGGACGCGGCTGGTCTTCAGCACCGAACAGGACGACTATTGGTGGTGGCTGATGGTCAATGGCGATGTCAACACGGCGCGCCTGCTGCTCACGGTGATGGACGACCCGGCATGGAAGGATGACATTGCCAAGCTCGCCAACGGCTTCATCGGCCGGCAGCAGAACGGCGCCTGGCACACCACCACGGCCAACCTGTGGGGCGGCCTGGCGCTCGAGAAATTCTCGAAGCAATTCGAAAGCGCGCCTGTCACAGGCATCACGGCCGCCAGCCTCGGCGCTGCCAAGGCACAGGTGGACTGGAGCAAGGTCGAACGCGTGAAGCCTGGCGATGTCGGCGGCGCGCCCAACCAGACCACGGCATTCGGCGCACCGGCGTCGCCGGGGAACCTGCGCAACAACAGCATGTTCCTGCCATGGCCCACATCGCCTGCTTCGCCTGCAGCCCACGACACACTGCTCGTGACGCAGAGCGGCACCGGCAAGCCGTGGTTGACGGCGCAGTCGATCGCCGCCGTCGAACTCAAGGCGCCATTCGCGGCGGGCTATGCGATCAAGAAGACCGTCACCCCCATCGAGCAGGCAGTGCCCGGCATCTACACGCGCGGCGACGTGTTGCGCGTGAGCCTCGAAGTCAATGCAAGCGCTGACATGACGTGGGTGGCGATCACCGATCCGATCCCCGGCGGCGCGACGATCCTCGGCGGCGGTCTGGGGCGCGATTCACAGATCGCGACGCAGGGCGAGAAGCGCTCCGGCCGCGGCTGGCCCGCTTTCGAGGAACGCAGCTTCGAGGCCTTCCGCAGCTACTACGAGTACTTGCCCAAGGGCGTGGTGAAGATGGAATACACCGTGCGGCTGAACAATGTCGGCGACTTCGCGCTGCCGCCCAGCCGTGTCGAGGCGCTCTATGCGCCGGAGATGTTCGGCGAGGCGCCGAATGCGCGGATGAAGGTGGAGGCGGCGAAGTAGCGGCGCACGTCACGAATACCGCCGGCTTGAGCTTCTGCCCGATCTTGAGCAAACTGCGCGCTGCCCTCAAGGAGTGATGACGATGTGCAGAAGCATCAAGACCCTGTTCAACTTCGAGCCGCCCGCGACGGAAGAGGAGATGCGCGCCGCATCGCTTCAGTTCGTCCGCAAGCTCAGCGAGTTCAACCATCCATCGAAGGCCAATGAAGCGGCCTTCGATCGCGCGGTCGAAGACGTCACGGCCGCGGCGCGCGCGCTCATCACGTCGCTGGTGACGACCGCCGATCCACGCGACCGCGAGATCGAAGCGGCGCGCGCCCGCGCCCGCACGGCTGCGCGCTTCGGCGCAGGCCAGTAGAGAGAAAGAAAGGACCCCAATGCCTTCCGTGCCCTCCATGCCCTCCCTTGAGCAAATCCAGAAGATCCTCGATCCCCTCTTCCCCGGCCTGATGGGCGTCCGCGTCGTGACGCTGGAGCCCGAGCGCGTCGTCGCCGAGCTTGAAGTGCGACCGGACCTCTGCACGGCCGGCGGCATCCTGCATGGCGGCGCGTACATGGCCTTTGCCGACACCCTGGGCGCCGTGGGAACCATCGTCAATCTGCCGCAAGGCAAGCGCACCACGACGACAGACTCCAGCACCAAGTTCATCGGCGGCGCGAAGGTGAACACGACCGTGGTCGGCGAATCCGTCGCGCTTCATCGCGGGCGCACCACGATGGTCTGGCAAACGACGATCAGATCGCAGGAGGGCAAGCTCTGCGCGGTCGTGACGCAGACTCAACTTGTGCTGGACGCCTAGGGCCTGTTAACACATGAATCACCCTCGCGTGAGGCCCCAGAGAGGGCCCAATCTAGGCGCCAAGCGGAACTGGGGTGCGACCCCAGTGAGCATTGGCAACGACGAGTGGGCCCTCTCTGGGGCCTCACCCGAAGGGCCGGGGCGG